>JAKAMV010000009.1 GCA_021812735.1 Chloroflexota bacterium
CTCGGCCATGGCCAGGAACATCTTGCGGATGTTCTCGGCCTGCCGCTCCTCGTGGCTGTGCGCGCTGAACTTGGAGAGCTTCGTGACGCCGTCCACGAGCTGCGCCACCTCGGGCCCGAAGCGCTCCTCCACGTCTTGCAGCGAGTACTCGGTGTCCTCCGGGATGTCGTGGAGGAGCGCGGCCTGGATCGCGACCGGGTCGAGGCCGAGCTCCGCGAGCGTCTGAGCGGCCGCAATGGGGTGCGTGACGTAGGGCTCGCCGCTCGCGCGTTTCTGATCGGCGTGTGCCTCGAGGGCAAACCGATACGCGCGTTCGATCCCCGAGAGATCGGCCAGCGGATGGTGGCTGCGGACCTCGTCGATCAGGCGGTTCGCGAGCGCGTCGATCTGTTCCGGGGTGGGGGCCGGTTCCTCGCGCTCGCGGGCCGCTGCCGCGGCCCGGCGGGCGGAACGGGAGGGGACGCTCGCAGGCTCGATCGACATGGGCACCCATCATACCGCCCGCGCTGAGATCGAACGGATGCGCGGTTCCCTCGGGGGCACGGCGGGCGGAGGGCTCGGCCCGCCGTGCCTCAGCGGAGTCGGCGCGCCAGGCGCCAGCCCAGCCCGAGCAACGGCCGCGGGGCGAAGTCGTGGGCGCGTACGAAGACCACGCCGCGGGCGCCGAACCCGCGCTTGAACTCGTAGAGGTTCCAGAGCGGATGGCTGCGGTTGAACGGCAGCCCTGGCGCGTCCCGCGTGTCCACGCCGCCCAGGTCGTAGACCGTGAACCCGTGCGCCGCACCCCAGCGCATGATGGCCCACTGCAGCAGGTGGTTGGCTCGCGTTGCCCGGAGGTCCGCGTCGTCCGGCGACCCCGCCACGTGCGAGACCAAGCGCCGGCCGCAGTGCAGGAGGACGACGCCGTTCTGGCGTCGGCCGCCGGCGACGGCGAACCAGAGGCTGGCCAAGCCGGCCGCCCCGAGCGCCCGCCACTGGTCGAGCTGGTAGTCCCGATCGCGCACGATGAACCCTTCGCGCCGGCCCGTGGCAGCGAACATCTCCCAGAAGCACGCCAGCGCCTCTTCACGCCCGAGCGGGTCGGCGAGGTCGACCCGCTCGGCAGTCACGCCCGCGCGCCGCGCCTTGTTGATGTTCCGGGCGGTGCTGTCACCGAGCAGCTCGTGCTGCGCGCCCTCGTCCTCCCGGAGCGGCACGAGCATGGCTGTGCGCGAGACCTGGACCTCCCGCGGCGACGGCCGGAAGCCTTCACGAGCGAGCGCGACGGCGGGCTCGCTCCCCTCCTCCCAGGCTGGGTCGATCGTCAGGACGGCCGCGTAGCGCGCCCGTGCTACGCGACGCAGCCCAGCGAGCGCCGCGGCCACGGCCTCCGCGTCGCTGCGCAACAACACCGGCCCCCGGGGCGCGTAGAGGTAGGTGAGCCGGCCGAGCGGGCCGGGAAGGCGCCGGGCGAAGGGCCGCTCCTGCAGCGCGGCCACAGCCACGCGCTCGCTCCCGAGCTCGAACAGCACGCGCAGAGGCCGCCATCCGAGCCGCGCCTTGCTCTCGCCCCAGGCGTGCGACTGGAACACCTCGCCGCGGGCACTGCGGACGGCCAGCGCATCCCACTCGACGGGGTCCCACGCCGTGGCGTCCACGACGCGGAGCGAAGCCGGTTCGGCGGCGGACTGTGACACGGCGGGGATGATACGCGCCACGCCCCGCTGCGCAGAGGCCGCGCGACGCCGGGGTTCCGTCACGCGCCGCGGCCGGGCGCGGGTCTGCCCCACCGCCTTCGGAGCTGCTCGCGCAGGTCGCGTATGAGATACCACGCCGGCGAGAGCACGAGGTCGAACGTGCCGGGATGGCGCAGTGGCGTGCCCCCAAAACCTCGCTTGAAGAGACTGAAGCCGGCCCACGCCGGATCGGCCGACGCATCCTCCGCCTCGGCCACGCCCCACAAGTCGAGCGACTCCCGCCCGTCGGCGGCGAGCGCTTCGACGCACGCCCAGAGGGCAGCGTAGGCGCCGTGGGCGTGGCGCAGCCCCGGTTCCCGCAGCGACGCCGCGTAGAGGTAGAAGGCGCGCGGCCCGACCGCGAGCGTCAGGCAACCCGCGATGGGGCGGTCGTCGAGTTCGGCGAGCACCAAGTAGGCGTCGCCGCGCGCGCCGAACGTGGCTGCGATGGCCTCGAAGGCGGCGCGTGGCCGCACTCGGAAACCCGCCCGCGACCCAGTCTGGGCCAGCAACGCGGCGAACGCCGCATACGCGGCCCGATCCCCGTCGCGCACCACGCGCGACCGGACGCCCTCGCGCGCCGAACGACGGACGAGGTTGCGGGTGTCCTTCTCGAGTCCAGCGAAGACCGCTGCGGACCCGGCGCGCAGGTCCACGACGCGGGTTGTCGGCGCCTGGAGGTCGGCCCGCGCCCGGCGCAGCCCATGGGCCCGCAAGAGGGTCGCGAGCTGCTCGGCGGAGGTGCCGGCGGTCGCGCGCGGGTCACACTTCAATACGATCCCCTGCTCGCGCCGACCCAGCTCCCGCAGGCCGCCGAGCAACGTGGCGAGGACCGCGGCGCCGTCGGCGGCGCCCGCATCCCAGGCCGGTCCGTGCGGGACGTAGAGCACGCGGTGCGTCGCAAACGGGCCGCGCCCCGCGGTCGCCTCCCGCACGAGTACCTGCGCGACGCCCCGCAGATGGCCGTCCGCATCGCTCGCCAGCCAGCGCTCCGGCCGCTCGCCACCGGTCGCCGCGACCGCGCCCCAATCCCACGCCTGCAACGGGTCGGCGGACGGGAGCCTCGCCACGAACGCGTCCCAAGCACCGCGGTCAGCGGCATCGGCCGCGCGCACGACGAGTGGCGGCGCCGCGCGGCGGGTCGGGACTCCGCTCACGCCGATCGGGGGCCCGCGGCATCGCGGCGGCCGGGCAGAGCGCCCCCATCCGGCAGGTCGCCACCGCCGGAGCGGTGACGGCCGGGGCCACCCGCCCGAGGATGGGCGCGGGCATGCGTCAGCGCCGCCAGCGCCGCCTCGACCGCCGCGCGTTCGTCCCAGGGCCGCGGCCCGTCCGCCATCTCGATCGTCGACTCGTGCCCCTTGCCGGCCAGCAACACCACGTCTCCGGGGGTCGCGCGCTCGATCGCCGCGCGGATCGCGGCCGTCCGGTCGGGGATCAGCAGCAGGTCGTGCCCGCGGACCCTGCCGGCCGCCTCGGCACCGGCGGCGATCGCCTCGAGGATCGCCGCGCGGTCTTCGCCACGGGGGTCCTCATCGGTCAGCACCACCAGGCGGCAGCGTTCTCCGGCCACGCGTCCCATCAGCGGACGCTTCATCACGTCGCGTTCCCCGGCCGACCCAAAGACCGCCACCAGACCGCCCCCGGCCGCCGCCGCCAGCGGGGCCAGATCGTCGAGGACCAGCTGCAGCGCGTTCGGCGTGTGGGCGTAGTCGACGACCACGGTGAACGGCAGCTCCGTTGGCACGCGCTCCATCCGCCCGGGGACCGGCTCGACCGCCTGCAGGCCTTGGCGCACGGCGGCCGGGTCAAGACCGAGGGCCTCCCCCACCGCGATCGCGGCGAGGGCGTTCTGCGCGTTGAAGCTGCCGGCCAGGCGCAACGCGACCGACCCCGCCCAGCGTGGCGTGGCCACCTGCAGGTGGAGCGCGTCGGCGTCCTGCGCGACCTGTCGCAGGCGCACGTCGGCCTCCGCGGCGCGCCCGTAGGTGACGAGACGCGCGCCGGCCGATTCTGTCGCGGCCATGAACTCGGCGGCCCAGGCGTCGTCGAGGTTCACCACGCCGCTCTTGCCCCAACCTTTCTCCGGGTTACGCTCACCCACCGCGAGCGCCTCGAAGAGCCGCCGCTTGGCGGCCCGGTACGCGGCGTGGGTGCGGTGAAACTCCAGGTGCTCGTGGGTCAGGTTGGTCAAGACCGCGACGTCATACGCGATCTCTGCGACACGGTCCTGGGCCAGCCCGTGCGAAGTCGACTCGACGACCGCGAACCGATCGCCCGCTGCGACCATCGCCGCGAGGGCCGCCTGCAGCTCGGGTGCCTCGGGCGTGGTGGCCCGGCTCGGCCCGCCAAAGCGCGCCCCGCCCACGATCGTGGCGACGGTGCTGCTCAGGCCACATCGCTGACCGGCCGCCTCGAGCATCGCGCGCACGAGGAAGCTCGTCGTGGTCTTGCCGTCCGTGCCAGTGATCCCGACCACCCCAAGCTGCGCGGCGGGAAAGCCCTCGAGCCACGCCGCCGCGGTTGCCAGCGCGGGCCGCGCGGCACGCACGACGAGCTGCGGCACCCCGACCCCCGAGAGCGGACGCTCGACCAGCACGCCGCAGGCGCCGGCCCGCACGGCCTGGGGCACGAAGTCGTGGCCGTCCGCGCGGCCCCCGGGGATGGCCACGAACAGACTCCCCTCGCGCACCCGCCGAGAGTCGTAGTCGACGCGCTGGACGACGACCGCCTCGGGCGAGGCGACACCGGCGGCGACCGCGACGAGGTTGCCGCGCCGCCGAAGCAGATCGATCAGCTCGCCCAGGGGCCGCGCCGTCTCAGACACCCTCCCATCGTAGCCGGTCGGCAGCGACGGCCCCGCACCTGCCGCGACACCGGGGGCAGGAGGTAGTCCAGCGGCGCGCCCGCCAGCGTGGCATGGGCACGGCCCCTCCCGGCTGCCTCACGGCTCGCCGTCCGCTCCGATCCTCCGCCGTGCCCGCTCCAGGCGGCGCCGAGCCACCACGACGCGCGCCGCCTGCGCGGCCTCGACAGCCCACCGCACGAGCGGGCGGACCGTCAGCTCCAACCCGCCGATGTAGTCGACCTCGCGGCCGCCGAACCCAACCTTGAAGTGCTCGATCCCCGCGTGCGAGAGCCCCCACAGGTCGTACAGCGCGTAGCCGGCTTCACGCGAGGAACGGATCGCTTCCCATTTCAGCAAGTAGTTCGCCCGCGACACCGCACCCGCTTGCGTCATCCCGCCGTACGGCTCGACGATCCGGCGCCCCCAGCCGATCAGCAGCAGCACCGCCTGCGCCCTGCCCGCGCCGTCCTGCGCTACCAGCAGGCGCGCCCGACCGTGCGCGGCGAACGCCTCGTAGACCGCCCTGTAGCTCGCGGCGCTGCGGTACGTGAAGCCGCCACGCAGCGCGGTCTCGACGTAGATCGCGTAGAAGTCGTCGAGCCGCTCCGGGCCCGCCTCGACCACGAGGATCCCGTTGCGCCGCGCCTTCTGCACGTACTGGCGCCACTTGGGCCGCAGATCGGCCCACAGCTCCTCTTCGCGCCGCGTCAGGTCGATCCACCGCGAGCGGGGTGGCTGTGGCGACGGGCAGGGCCGCCAGCCCGCCCGCAGGAACCAACCGAGTTCGGGCCCTCCCACTTCGATCTCCGGGTCGATCACCACGTGGCTGAGCTGCTCCTCGGCGGCGACCTGCCGCAGCGCGTCCGTCCAGGCACCAACGCCTGCCTCGTCGAGCGTCTGCGCCAGCGGGCCGCGCGGCACGTACCCTACCGACCAGGGCAGCGGCCCGATGCGGTGCATCAGGAGCTGGCCGCCGACCAGACCGCTCCCACCCACGCCGATCACCCGCCGCGAGCGCCAGCGGTTGCCCGCCTTGACCGCCGCCCAAGGCGTCGCCTGGAGATACGGGGCGAGCGGGGTCGCCGCGACGAAGGTGTCCCAGGCTGCCGGGTCGGTGCCGAGCGCGCGCCTCGCGTCCACCTCAGGCGATCCTGCGCCCGAGCAGGTCCCGCACCAGCCGGACCACCTCGGGGAGCTCGGGCACGCGCAGCAGCGCGCACCATACCGCGTACACGACCGCCCCGGCCCCGCTCGCGGCGACCAGTTCCACCAGCACGAGGACGCGACCGGGCGCCGCACCGGCGAGCCCGCCGAGCAGCTCGAGGGCGCGCCCCGCCGCGACCGCCGCGAGGAGCGCGCCGGCCGCGAACACGACCGCCGCGGCGACCAGGCCCCGCAGATCGACGCTGTCGACGCGCCGGGTCAGCAGCACGGTCAGCGCCACGGCCTCGGCCCAGGCGCCGAGCGCGATGCCGAGCGCCAGGCCGCGCAGCCCGAGCGTCCCGACCGACACCACCGAGATGACCACGTTGATGGCGACCGCGAGCAGCGCCGCGAAGACCGGAATGCGCGTCTCGCGGTCGGCGTAGAAGGCCCGCGCGAGCACCACCACCAGCGAATCGGCGGCCAGGCCGAGCAAGAAGAAGAGGAGCGCGTCGGAGGTCGCCGTGACGTCCTGCCGGTTGAAGTGGCCGTAGCCGAACAGTAGGTCGATCACCTGCGTGCGGACCACCATCCCAACGCTCGTGAGGAAGAACATGACGAAGAGGAGCAGGCGCAGCGAGCGGGTCACGAGCCGGCCGAACGCGCGATCCTCCCCCGCGGCGAGCGCCGTCGATAGGGACGGCAACAGCACGACCCCGAGCGGCAACCCGATGATCCCGATCGGGATCTGGTAGGCCGTGAACGCCGCGGTGTAATCGGTGATGAGACCCGCCCCCAACCCGGACGCCAACAGGGTGTTTACGATGAAGGTGATCTGCGTGGCGCCGAGACCCACGGCCCGCGGCGCCACCAGTCGCACGACTTCACGAGTCGCCGGGTCCGCCGTGTCGGCGACGCGCTGATAGCGGTAGCCCATCGCATCGAGCGGCAGGACCTGGACGAGCAGGCTGAGGGCTGCGCCGACGACGACGCCCACGGCCGCCACGGTGACGCCCATGCCGGCGCCCAACAGCACGACCGGCACGATGATCGCGAGGTTGTAGAGGAGCGGCGCGAGGGACGCCGCGGTGAAGCGGTTCCCGGCATTGAGCACACTGGTCGCCACGGCGGACAGGGCGAGCAGGATCGGCGAGAGCAGCATGATCCGGCTGAGACGGACAGCGAGATCGAGCTGCTCGGGGGTGAAGTCCTGAGTGATCAACGGCATGATCCAGGGCGCGGCGACAAAGAAAATCACCGCTAGCCCGGCGAGCGCGAGCAACAGCAAGTTCAGCACGCTCGATACGAGCCGCCACGCCTCGCGGTGGCGCCCTTCGTGGAAGAGGCCGGCGAGGACGGGGATCAGCGCCGAGCCGAGCGCGCCTGCCGCGACGAGCTGAAACATGGCGTCCGGAATGCGGAACGCGGCGAGGTAGGCGTCGAGCTCACGGCCGGCCCCGAAGACTGCCAGGAGCACGGCGGTGCGGACCCAGCCGAGGATCCGCGAGGCGAGGTAGGCCGCGGTGACCACGAGCCCGGCCCGGACGAGCGTGCGGCCGCCCGCAACGGCCTCTGCGTCGCCCGCCGCGCCGGCCGTCGCCCGGCCGCGACCGCGCAGCGATCCACCGCCGCCGCGTACGGCTCCGTCCCCGCCGTTCATCGGTCGGTCGACGGGGCCGGGCGCCTGCTCCGTGGCGCCGACGGTACGTCCCGCGACGAGCGCGGGTGCGCGGCCGCGTAAGCCGTGCGCAGTCTCCCCGGCGAGACGTGCGTGTAGAGCTGCGTGGTCGCGAGGCTGCTGTGGCCGAGCAGCTCCTGGACCACCCGTAGGTCCGCGCCGCCTTCCAGCAGGTGACTCGCGAACGAGTGGCGGAGCGTGTGAGGGCTCACGCCCTCGGGAAGGCCCGCGAGACGGACGAGGCGATCGACACGCAGTCGCACGCCGCGCACACCCAGCGGCCCGCCCCGTGCGTTCAAGAACACGAACCCCTCGTCGGGCCCTCTGGCGCTGGCGCGCAGCTCGGGGCGGACCTCGTGGAGGTACGCCTGCAGCGCTTCGACGGCCGGGCGGCCGAGGAGCGAGACGCGCTCCTTGCGCCCCTTGCCGAGCACCCGCACCTCGCCGTGCCGCAGGTCGACGTCGTGCAGATGCAAGCCGGCGAGCTCGCTGATGCGGAGACCAGCGGCGTAGGCAACCTCGACGATCGCCCGATCCCGCAGTGCCAGGCGCGCGCGCTCGGCAGCCCGTCGGTGGCCGGGCCCCGGGCGCGCCGGCGGTGGCGTGTTAGGCACGTCCCCCGCGGCGAGGCCGGCGTCGATCGCGAGGGCGTCGGCGGAGGCCACGGCCGTCGCGTCCAAGAGTTGTTCAACCTGGCCGATGTCGAGCACCTTGGGCAGACGCCGTCCCTGGCGCGGCGTCGCGATCGCTGCCCACGGGTCACCCTCGACCCAGCCCGCGCGCCGGCCGTGACGGTAGAACGCGCGGACCGCGCCGAGCCGGCTGCCGATCGAGCGGCGGGCCAAGCGGTCCGCCAGGTGGCCGAGGTAGCCCCGCAGGACCGCGCGTCCGGGGCGCTGCCATGCGGTGTCGTCGGGGTGACCGGAACGAGCGAACGAGGCGGCTTCGGCGGACGCCAGCCAGCCGAAGTATTCGCTCAATGCCGCGCGGTACGCGCGGATCGTGTGCGGAGACGCATCGCGCGCCGCGAGCGCGGAGAGGAACGACGACAGGGCCTCGTCGGGGCTCACGCTGCGCCGGCGTCGGCGCTGGGCCGGCGGGCGGAGCGACGCGCGGAGGGACGCGCGGAGACAGCCGCGCGCGACCGCGGGCGCGGGTTCGTCGCCGTGCGCCCCGCGGCATGCGCCCGCCGGGGCAGCAACGCCCCCGGATCCGGCGGGCCACCCGGCAAGCTCTGCGCCACGAGATCGCCCGCGGGGAGCAGCACGGCCGCGCCGCATAGCAGGCAGATCCCGTCCGCGCCACGGCGCGCGACGGGGCCCGCGTCGGCCGCGTGCCGCGCGCCGAGCGGCTCGAAGTCGGTGGTGAAATCGCAGGCCGGGTAGCGCGAGCAGCCCCAGAAGACTTTGCCCGTACGCCGGGCGCGCCGGGTCACCAGGTGCCCCTGCCCGCACCTCGGGCAATCCACATCGAACGGCAGCGGCGGCGGGGACGGCGGTCCTTCTTTCCTGATGTAGGTGCATGCGGGGTAGCGCGAGCAGCCAACGAAGGGCCCGAAGCGGCCCCGTTTCTCCACCAGCGTCCCTTCGCCGCACGCGGGGCACGGGTCCCCGACCCCCGGCAGCGCTGCGTTCGCCGCGGCCACGTCGGGTCCCGCGGCCACCGCCGTCCCGTCCCCCGTCTCGTCCGCGAGCGGCCGGCTCTCCTGGTGCTCGGGGTAGAGCGAGCACGAGAGGAAGCGGCCGTAGCGGCCCAACCGGATCACCATGGGATGGCCCAGCGAGCAGACCTCGTCGGATGGTTCGGTGGTGAAGTCCCGCCGCCGCAGCTCGCGCCGCTTCTCATCTACGCGGTCACGCAGGGGACCGTAGAACTCACGCAGCAGCGGCACCCATTCGCGCTCCCCGCGCGCGATCTCGTCGAGCCGCTCCTCCATGCGTGCCGTGAACGCCGGATCGACGAACTCGCCAAAATGCTCGACGAGCAGGTCCGTGACGATCTCGCCGACGGGTTCGGGCCGTAGGCGCCGATCGACCAGCTTGACGTAACCCCGGTCCTGGATCGTCGAGATGATGGCCGCATAGGTCGAGGGCCGCCCGATCCCCTTCTCCTCCAGCGCCTTGACCAGGGTCGCCTCCGTGTAGCGCGGCGGCGGCTCGGTGAAGTGCTGGGTCGGGGTCACCTCCACGACCACTGTCGCGGTGCCCTCCGAAAGCGTCGGCAGGCGGCCTTCGCGTTCCTCGGCATCGTCGTCGCGGCCTTCGGTGTAGACCCGGGAGAAGCCGTCGAACGTGGTGCGGCTCGCGGTGGCTCGCAGGCCGTACGGTCCTGCCTCGAGATCGACGCTGGTGGTCTCGATCTCCTTCGAAGCCATCTGCGAGGCCAGGGCACGCTGCCAGATGAGCCGATAGAGCCGCAGCTCGTCGGCCTTCAGGTGCCCCGCCAGCGAGTCCGGGTCGCGCCGGAAGCTGGTCGGGCGGATCGACTCGTGCGCCTCCTGAGCGCCGCGTGTCTTCGTGCGGTAGACGCGGCCACGCGGGACGACATACGGTGGGCCGTATCGTTCGCGGATCACGTCCCGCGCCTCGCTCATCGCGACGCTGGCCATGGCGGTCGAGTCGGTTCGCATGTACGTGATCAGCCCGACCTGACCGTCGCCGGTGTCGACGCCCTCGTAAAGCCGCTGGGCGGTCGACATCGTCCGCCTGGGCGAGAAACCGAGCTTGCGGCTTGCCTCCTGCTGCAGGGTGCTGGTGGTGAACGGGGGCGCCGGGTTCATCCTCCGGGTCGCCACGGTCACCTTCGTGACGCGTGGCCGGAGCGCCCGCAACGCATCCGCATGGGCCTGTGCAGTCGCGCCGTCCTCGATCTGCGGCTTCGCCCCGCCGATGCGGATCAGCTCGGCCGCAAAGCGTTCGCCCTCGCCCGTCTCGAGCAGTGCCTCGAGGGTCCAGTACTCCCGTGGGGTGAACGCCCGGATCTCGCGTTCGCGTTCCACCACCAGCCGCACCGCGACCGACTGGACGCGGCCGGCGGACAGCCCGCCGCGGACCTTGCGGGAGAGGAGCGGGCTGAGCGTATAGCCGACCAGACGGTCCACGATGCGCCGGGTCTGCTGGGCGTCGACCAGGTGTTCGTCGATGGCTCGCGGGTGGCGGAACGCCTCACGGATGGCGCCCTCCGTGATTTCGCTGAACGTCACCCGTCGCCTCTTCTCCGGCGGCACGTCAGCCGCCGCCGCCACGTGCCACGCGATCGCCTCGCCCTCGCGGTCGAGGTCGGTCGCCAGGTACACGTCGTCCGCGGCGCGCGCGGCCCGGCGGATCGCCTCGACCTGTTTGCGGCGATCGTCGGACACGACGTATTCCGGTGCGAAATCGTGGTCGACGTCCACGCCGAGCTTGCCCCGGCCGGGGTTCTCCGGGAGGTCCCGGACGTGGCCATATGAGGCCAGAACGCGGTACTCGGGACCAAGGTACCGCTCGATCGTCTTCGCCTTGGCAGGCGACTCGACGACCACCAAGTGCTTCGTCATCGCGCGGGAGTGTAGCACCCGTCCCTTACGCGCCAGTCACCTGCGACTGGCCGCGAGACCTCCGGGGCGCCACGCGCCAAGCAGCCCGACGGCCGCCGCCGAGCGGACCCGGCCCCTGCGCAGCAGCTGCTCGACGCCGGCGCACCGGTCGCGCGTTTGCGGAGCGCCGCGGCGTTCAGGTTTCGCGGATTCGGCGCAGCAGCTCTTCGTCGAACTCGAGCTCAGGCTCGGCCTCGGGCCCGGCTCCGGTCCGGCGGTCGGCAGCGGCCGTCGCGTCGGAGCGGTCCGCCTGCGCCATCTCTGCCGGCACCTCGACGAAGCGCACCTGGCCCAGCGGGAAGACGAACCAATGGTCCCCCTGGGCGACCCAGGCGGGGCGTTTACCGCTGGTCAGCCGCACGTTGGTGCAGACGACGCACGTGTCCCCCGCCTGCGGCAGCGCCATCAGATCGACGAGCAGCGGCTGTTCGTTGAGCAGATGTAGGACGGCACCGCGGATCATCGCCGTCAGGGATGGTAGAAGTCGAAGACGACCAGCACGTACCCGTTCGCATCCCAGACGCCGATCCCGACCGTCGAATACGCGGGGTTCTTCAGGTTGACCCAGTGACCGCCGGCGTACGACTTTTCCGACTGGAAGAACGTGAGCGAGTTGATCGCGACCTGGCGCGGGCTGCCGCTCTGACAGCCGATGTTCTCCGCCCACCGGTAGCTCGTGTAGCCGGCGCGGGCCAGGCGATCTCCGGGTGTCCCGTCGAGGAAGTGACTGCAGGCGTCGCGCACCGCCTGGTACTTCGCGTAGGGGCGCGACACGTTGGCGGAGATCCCGGCGCTCAGCGTGAGCGGCGCCACATACGAGCTATACCGGCCAGACCCGTAGCCGTCGCACGTGCCGTCGGAGCGGACCCAGCCGCCGGTCCGGGTGCAGTTCAGGAGCTGCAGGGCGTACTGCTCGACGCTCAGCCAGGGCGCGCTCGCGCTCGCGCTGGGCGCTGGTGCCGCGGGCGGTTTCGGCGTCGCGGCGGGGCTCCGGACGGGCGCGGGGCTCGCCCGAGTGACGGCGGTTGCTGGAGTGGCCGTGGAGATTGCGCGTGCGACGGCCGACGCGGCCACGCGGAAGGAGGCGCGCAGGCTCGTCGCGCCGCCGGGCAGCGCGATGGGGATGCCGTCCCGGTCCCTGGCCGTGGCGGCAATGCTGAGCGTGTAGGCGTGCCCGGCTGCCAGGGCCTGCGCGGGCACAAAGACGAGCACGGTGTCGTGCTCGGCCCAGCTGAACGTACCGGCCACGCGCGCCCCGTTGGGCAGCGCGACGAGCCGGAACGCCGCCTGCGTGGTCGAGCGGTCCATGGCACGGTCGAAGCGCACGCTCACCGACGCACCGGCAGCCACGCCTTGCGCGTGGTCGGCCGGCCGCGTGCGAACCACCGCGGGCTGGTCGAGCGTCCGCACCACGTAGCGCGGGACCGGGCTGACGGCCATGCCGTCGGTGGCGAAGACCGGCGCACCGAACGTGACGCTGTAGGTCGTGTCGGGTGCCAACGGTTGCGACGGCACCCACGTCACGACCATCGGCGCACCGCGCTGCAGGTCGGCGCTGAGCTGGCCCGTGGCCGGCGGGGTGATCTGGAGGGCGGCCTGCAGGCTGTCGACGTCGATCTCGCGGCTGAACGTGAACCGGAAGCCCGCCGCGGGGCTGGCGCGACTGCCGACGAGCGCGGCGGCCCGGATCGTGGCGGTCGGCGCGTCGGCCGTGAAGAAGAGGGCCCGCACCGGATCGCCAAGCGGGCCACCCGCGGCAGAACGCGCATCCGAGCCCACGGAGATCGTGTAGAGCGTCCCGGGTGCCCAGGCGTGCAGCGGCGCGACCGAAAGCAGCGTGTCCGCGTTGGCCCACCGCAGCCGGATCTGAACGGGCGGCGTGATGGTCAGCGCTGCCCCCACGGACTCGCGGTCCATCGGCACGTTGAACGAGAGCCGGATCGGCTGGTTGCCGGCCACGTCGGCCACCAGGGGGGTCGCCAGCCGCGCGATCGCCCGAGTGTCGATTGGGGGCGGGTGACGCCCCTCCGCCTGCGGCGCCAGCGCGACGACCGCCAGGGCGCCGGCCACGAGCAGCACCATGCCCAGCACGACGATGCGCAGGGCATGGGCGCGGCTTCGCAGGGACAGCATGTAGACACCCGCCAGGACTGGTACCGCGGCGATCACGACGAGGATCGCCCATCCGAGCCGCGGCCCGCGTGGGTCGTGCTCGGTGGCGCCGGACCCGGCAAGGCGTCCGACCCGCTTCATCCGCGCTGCAGCGTACCAGACGGACGCAACGTCGACGGCGCGCGGCACCGGCCGAGGAGCGAGCTCCGCCGTGGCACGGGCATCGACTCAGGGCGCTGTCAGGAGCAGCCGGCCGGCCGGGAGATAGAGCGGCCCCATCGACCGCACGAGCCCGCGCAGCTGCAGCAGCGTCAAGGTCGCCGCCAGCTCGCCGGGGGAGGCGCGCGTGGCGTCGAGCAGTTGGTCCATGGTGATCGGTCCACGCGCCACGATGCGCGCCACCTCGCGCTCCGGCATGCTGAGCGCCGGCAGCACCGCGGCGTCGTGGCGGGGACCCCCGGCTGCCACGCGGCACGCGGCACCCGGCCCGGTGCCGGTCAGCCCTGCGAACCCGTCCCGCGCCGCGTCGGACGAGAAAACCGCCGCGGCCGGGTCGCACGTGAGGCACCCGGCGGGATCCACCACGGCGCCCCCGCCAGATTGGCCCACGTCGACGCTTGTTTCCTCCCAGCCCAGCTCCCGGCAGAGCTCCCGCGCGCCGCCAAAGGCGTGGCCCGAGCCCTCGTCGAGCAACGCGCGGCACCCGGCGGAGAGCTCGGACGTCGCGCGACCGGGCACTACGTAGAGCGGCACGCCCTGCTCCATGGCGAGGTGCGCCGTGATCAACGCCCCGCTCCGCGCTGGCGCCTCCACGACCAGTACCGCATCGGCGAGGGCCACGATCAGCCGGTTCCGCCGTGGATACGTGCCGCGCGACGCCCGGGCCGCCGGCGGCAGCTCACCGATGACTGCGCCACGCTCCAGGATCCTGCGCACCAGCGCGCGATGGGCGGCCGGTCCCGGTCGCGCATGGCCCGCGCCGATCGCCGCGAGCGTCGTGCCGCCGGCCTCGAGCGCCGCCGCATGCGCCGCGCCGTCGATGCCGATCGCCAGTCCAGAGACCACGGTGACGCCACGGGCGGCGAGACCAGCGGCGGCCCGCGACGCCTCGAAGCGGCCCGCCGGCGACGCGCGACGGGTTCCAACGATCGCCACCGCACGCGGCGCGTCGAGCGCGCGGGGATCGCCCTGCCCGAAGAGGACCGGTGGCGGGACCAGCAGTGTCTGGAGCCGGGCCGGATAGTCGGCGTCGAGGAGCGTGACCGTCCAGACAGCCGCAGCCGCCAGTGCCGCCAGCCGCGCGCCGGGGTCCTGCGCCGCCGCCTCGATACCGGCGAGCGTCGCGGCGGCGAGCACACCGCGCCGCCGCTCCGGCTCCGACGCGAGGCCGCGCCCGAGCCGACCGCGGGCCGCCAACCAGAGGACGCGGCGGGCGGTGCCGTGCGTGGCCACCAGGTGGGCCAGCGTCCGCTCCCCGACCCCGTCGACGGTTGCGAGCACCACCCACGCCTGGCGCTCCTCGGCCAGCGTTTCCACCTCCGAGGAACGGAATGGCGCGCCCGGCCTCGTCCTGAGCGAATGCGCGTCCCGCCCTCCCCCGACCGGCTGCGCTTCCGGGCCGCGCGGCCCGAACGGCCCGACGCCCAGCATCCGTCAGGCGGCCAGTTCCGGCCGCAGTGCGGTGGCCGGGTCGCGCAGGTCGGCAGCCGCCAAGAGGTCGGCCTCGAGCACGGCCTCCCGGTCGGCCAGGTCGGCGATCGTGCGTGCCACCCGCAGGATCCGGTGCACACCGCGGGCCGACAGGCTCCGACGCGCGGCCACCACCGCAAGCAGCTCCCGAGCCGACGGGGCGAGCCGGCAGAGCTCGACGGCCTCGCGGCCCGCCAGCCGCGCGTTGAGACGCCCACCGTTGCGCGATTGGGCACGCTCACGGGCGCTGGCGATGCGGACGGCCGCGGCGGCGCTCGGCTCGGGATCTGGACCGAGCAGCAGGTCGGCCGGGCGTACGCGGGGCATTTCGACGCGCAGGTCGAGCCGGTCGAGCAGCGGGCCGCTGATCCGCCGTACATAGCGCTCCGGCTCGCCCGGAGGGCAGGTACAGGCACGCTCCGGGTCGCCGTGGTACCCGCACCGGCACGGGTTCATGGCCGCCACCAGCTGGACCTGGGCCGGGAACCGCAGCGACCCCTGAGCCCGCGCGATCACCACACTCCCCTCCTCGAGCGGTTGTCGAAGCGCCTCGAGGACGTCCCGATCGAACTCCGCGAGCTCGTCGAGGAAGAGCACACCGGTATGCGCCAGGCTCACCTCGCCCGGCGCCAGACGGGGACCGCCCCCCACCAGTGCGGGGTACGAAGCGGTGTGGTGGGGTGCGCGGAACGGACGCGCGCGACGCAGCCCGTCGCCCGGGCCGAGCAGGCCGGCCACACTGGCGATCACCGTCACCTCGAGCGCCTCGCGCTCGTCGAGCGGCGGCAGTAACCCCGGGATCGTCCGTGCCAGGAGCGTCTTGCCGGCACCGGGCGGACCTACCAGCAGCAGGCTGTGCCCGCCGGCAAGCGCCACCTCCAGCCCCCAGCGCGCGGCGGCCTGCCCGCGGACATCGGCGAGGTCGACCGGCGGGTCACTGCCGACCAGCGCGGCGCCAGCCGCGCGCTCGTCGAACGTTCCCGAGACGGCCACGAACGCCGCCCGGGTCGCCTTCGCCGCACGCCGACCGCGCGGACCGGCAACCAGCCGCGCGGCATCGTCGAGGCCGAGCAGCGGTTCGATCTCGAGTCCGTCGACGAGCGCCGCCTCGGCTGCGTTCGCCGCCGGCACCCCCACGCGGCGCGCGCCTGCGCGGGCGAGCGTGTGCACCATGGGCAACACGCCCGCCACCGGATGCACGGCGCCCGAGAGTGAGAGTTCCCCCAGGAGGGCCCAGTCCCCTCCGGAGGCCGCCACCTGGCCCGATGCGACGAGGATGCCCACGGCGATCGCGACGTCATAGGCGGCGCCGTGCTTGCGCCGACCCGCGGGTGCGAGGTTGACCGTGATGCGCTGCTGTGGATAGAGGAAACCACTGTTGCGGATCGCCCCGCGCACGCGCTCCCGAGCCTCGGAGAGCGCCGCGTCGGGCAGGCCGACGATCTGGCAGACTGGCAAGCCAGGCGCCACGTCGACCTCGACCCGCACCAGGGCGCCTTCGAGCCCGTCCACCACCGCCGTGATCAGCGTCGCGAGCATGGCGCCGAGCGTACGGCGGGCGGCTCGACGGGCGCTTCGTGGCCGCTCACCGCGCCCTTCACGGCGGATGCACCGCCGGTTATCGCCCGCTCTACGCGCGGTCAGGTGGTCTGGGGATCTACCGCCGGTGTCGGGCGCGGTCAGGTGGTCGCGGGAGCCAGATCGGCCGCGTCTGCGCGCGCCACGTCGAGACGCGCCACCTGCCGCACGAAGTCGACCACCGACTTGCCAAGCGCGCTGTCGCTACGGGCGACGACGAACGGAGCGCCCGTGTTGAGTGCCGTGATCGCCACCCGGTAGTCGTTCACGACCTGGTAGGCGATCTTGCGGCGCAGCGCGCTCTCCGCGTTCTTGATGGTGATCCCGGTGTACGCCGTCGACCGGTTCAGCACCAGCTGCACGCGTCCCGAGCCCATCCCGAGCTGCGACATCGTCTCGAGCACCAGCCGCACGTTCTTGAGGCAGGAGAGGTCGGCCGTCATCACCACGAAGACCACGTCCGACGCAGCGATCACGTCGAGGTTGGCCTCGTCGAGCCGCTTGTCGATGTCGATGATCACGTAGTCGTAACGCTGGCGCAGCAGATCGATGATGGCGGCCATGTGGTGCTGCTCGGCGCTGACGAGCTCCGCGGTCTCCGGCGATGGGGGCGCCAGCAGCAGGTCGATGCCACTGTCGTGGTGGATCAGGACCGACTTCAGGAGGTCCTGATCGATCGTCGGTGCGACGACGACGTCGACGATCGACTTGCGATCCAACCCCAGATCGAGGAAGACGCGGTGGTCGCCGAACTGTAGGTTGCCGTCGACCAGCACCACGCGGCGGCCCTGGTCGCGCTGCAGCGCGACCGCGGCGTTGATCGCCAGCGTCGTGGTGCCCACCCCGCCCTTCGCACCGTAGAAGGCGAAGACCCGGCCGGACGCCGACGGCTGCCCCACGGTCTCCGCGTAGCGCGGCGCGAAGCGGGCGAGCAGGCTCCGGATGCGCGCGAGCAGCTCGGCGGGGTGAAATGGCTTGACGAGGTAGTCGTCGGCCCCGGCGCGCAGGCCGCGCACCTTCTGCTCGATGTCGGTCTCGGCCGTCACCATGATGATCGGCACGTGCGAGGTGCTCCCCTCGTCGGCGCGGATCCGCTCGGCGACCTGGTACCCGTCGAGCTTGGGGAGCATGACGTCGAGCAGGATCAGGTCCGGCCGCTCGCGTTCCCGGACGCGCAGGGCCTCGGCGCCGTCGACGGCAACCAGGACCTGGAAGCCCTCCTGTGTGAGCGTGTACCCCAGGACTCGCTGGGTGTCGGGATCGTCGTCGACGATGAGGATCCTGGCGACGGCCATCTGACCTCTCTGGCACGGCAAAGCACGGATCGGGCGGATGATACCTGTCCCGTGACGCCCTGTAACCTGCGCGATCCGCCGGCACCGGCTTAATCAGCCGGCGCCGTGCTGCGTGCTCTCGGCCACGCCTGTCCCGCCCGCCGGCGGGGCGTCTCCCGGCGACTGCCCCGGCGTCCCCGAAGCTGACGGGCCACCCCGCGGCCCGACGCCGGCCATGCCGCGTTCGACGTAGCCGGTGATCGGACGCAGCAGCTCGGTGAACTCCAGGGGGATCACGAACTTCGTGGCCGGCCCGCTGCCCAGCGTCTTGAGCGCGTCCAGATACTGCAGCGCCATGGTCTTTTCGTCAACGCCCTTCGCGGCGCTAAAGATCCGTTCGAGCGCCTGGCTGAACCCCTCGGCGCGCAGGATGGCGGCCTGCCGGTCGCCTTCCGCGCGCAGGATCGCCGACTGCTTGTCGCCCTCGGCGACGTTGATCGTCGACTGGCGCGTGCCCTCCGACTCGGTGATGACGGCCCGTCGCGTCCGCTCGGCGGAGAGCTGACGATTCATCGCTTCTTGCACGTCGCGCGGCGGGGTGATCTCGCGGATCTCCACCGTGGTGACCTTGCCGCCCCAGCGCTCGGTGACCTCGTCGAGTTTCGCCCGCAGGATCTCGTTGATCTGTTCGCGCTTGCTGAGCACCTCGTCGAGCAGGATGTCGCCGATGACCGCGCGCAAGGTGGTGGTGGCCACGCCCTGCAGGGCGCCCGCGAAGAACGCGACCTGCACCACGCTCTTGAGCGGATCGACGATGCGCCAGTAGATCAGGAAGTCGACATTGATCGGCGCGTTGTCCTTCGTGATCGTGGTCTGACTGGGGACCTCGATGAACTGCTCGCGGAGGTCCACCGTCACTGGTCGGTCGACGATCGGGATCAGAAAGACGAGCCCGGGCCCCTTGACGAGGTCCGGCCCGGTGCGGCCGAAGCGGAAGACGACGAGTCGGGCGTACTCGTTGACGATGCGCACCGACAGGTACAGCAGGACGAGCACGATGACGACGGCGAGCACGAGCGCGGCGAGCGCGACCGGATCCAGGTTCATCGACCAGCTACCTCCACCTCAGCCGATCCGCCGGGACCGGCACGTTCCACGATGAGCAGCAGGCCCTCCTGCCCGACCACCCGCACCGGCGCCCCACGCTCCATCGCGCCACCGTCCACGCTTCGGGCGCTCCATTCCTCGCCGCCAGCGTACACCGTGCCGATCGGCGTCAACGGACGTCGAACGCTGCCCGGCATGCCCACCGGCACCGCCACGGTCCCGTCCGCCACGCTGCCGCCCAGCCCAATCGGCAGCCGCGGGCGGTGTCGCACGCGCCAGGCCGCCGCCACGACCAGCAACATGAACGCCGCGCTGAAGCCCGCCATCGTCGCGATCACGGGCCACGCCACCCCGGCGCTCGGCTCGAAGGGACCCGGTTGCGTGTAGAGGGCACCAGCGCCAAGCACGAAACAGACGAGCCCCACGAGCGTGATCACGCCGTGGCTCGTCACCGTCACGTCCACGGCGAAGAGGACGAGCGCGATCACGAGCAGCAGCAGCCCACCGAGGTTCACCGGCAGGCTGCCGAACCCGATGAAGGCAAGGACCAGCGCGACCCCGCCGAGTGCACCGGTCACCAGGTTCGGATGGGCGAATTCGAGGATCAGCCCGTACGCCCCCAGCACGAAGAGGATGAACGCGAGGTTCGGATCCGCGAGCAGGTGCAGCAGCTGCTGCACCGGGTTCATGCCGAGCTCCTCGATCTGCGCGCCTTCGAGCGAGAGGGTGACGGTATGGGTGCCGGCCAGGAGCGGTCGGCCCGAGGCAAACGCCAGGACGTCGGGGAGTGTGGCCGCGATCCCGTCCACGGCGCCAGCACTCACCGCCTCGTTCGCCGATGACGACGTCGCGTTGCGCACGGCCGACACGGCCCATGCCACGTTGCGATGGCGGGCCTCCGCGATCGCCGTGATGTTGGCGATCGTGTCGTTCATGACCTTCTGGCCTTCGGTCCCCGTCAGATCTTGACCTCCGGCCCCCACCGGCGAGGCCGCCCCGATGTTGGTGCCGGGCGCCATCAACGCCAGCGCCCCGGCGAGCGTGATGAAGGTGCCCGCGCTGGCGGCCCTCGCGCCCTGCGGGGCGACCCACGTGATCACTGGCACCGGCGATCCAAGGATCTCCTGGGTGATCGAGCGCATGGCGTCGAGCAAACCGCCGGGCGTATCGATCTGCAGGACGACGGCTGCCGCGCCCTCACGTTCGGCGTGCGCCAGCCCGTCGTGCACGTACCCGGCCATCACCTGGTCGACGACGCCGGTCAGCGGCATCACCACGACCAGCGGCGTCGCGGCGCGTGCCGGCCCCGCAGGGAGCAGCACCAGGCCCAGCGCCACGACCAAGAGCGCGATCGGTCGAACCACCACGCGCATCACGCGTGCCTCCCGGTCCATCCTACGGCGCGGCCCAAGGGCCGGACGGACCGTCGGCCCCGATCCCATGCTCAGCGCGGCGACGCCAGCAGATGGTCCAGGAGCAGCGCGCTCCAGGTCTCCATCTGGTTGCGCACCGCCTGCGCGTCCTCCAGTGAGACAAACGCTCCGCTCAGCTTTTCGGTTTCGCGGATCGCCACCCGGCGCCCGCCGGCTTCGGCCTCGTAGACGATCCCGAGGTGCACGGCGCCGACCGGGTCGGCGTCGTCGTTGAGGAGCCCGAGGAGCCGCCATTCCGGATCGAACGAGGCGTCGATCTCCTCGTGCCATTCGCGCCGCAGCCCTCCCTCGATCCCGTCGTCGCCGGGGTTGATGTGGCCGCCCACGCCGATCGTGTAGCGGTCGTGCAGACGCGGGTCCCCGCCCGCGCGTGTGCGGCGCATGAGGAAGATCCGGGGACCGTCACGCAGCACGAGGTACGGGATCAGCTGTTTCCAGGTCGGATCGCGTTCGGCCTCGGCCCGGGGGCGGAACGTCGCCGCTGCCAGCGCGGCCGTCAGGATCGGCGCCACACCGACAGCCAGGACCCCCCGCCACCCATCGTCGGCCCACAGGCGTGAGCGGGGCGCTCCGAGGACCTGCCCGCCGCCACGCACCGCCAGCGCCCCGACCGAGGGTCGCTTCATCACGCGTCGCCCCGTCGCTCGAGCAGCGCGGCGCGGACTCGCTCGAACCTGGCCCGCAGCCCCTCGACCGCCGGGAGATCGGGCGACTCGGGGAGGCTGCCAAGCTCGTCGCGCCACTCGGCCAGGATCGCGGCGAAGCGTTCCAGCCACGCGAGCAACTCGTCCCGGTTGAGCGCGGCAATCCCCGCCCCCAGATCCGGATCGCCGCGTGCCACCCGCGTCGCGTCGCGCCAGCCACCGGCGGCCAGCTCGGCCGCTGGTGCCCACACCTCGCTCGAGGTCACGGTCTCCGCAAGGGCGGCGGCCACCACCAATGGCAGGTGGCTGATCGCCGCCACGAGCCGATCGTGCTGGGCCGCGTCGAGCACGATCGGACGGGCACCACACGCCAGCGCCAGCGTGCGCACGCGCTCGACATCGTCTGGTCCTGACCCCGCCGACGGGACCACGATCCACGGGCGCCCGGCGAACAGGTCCGCCCGCGCCGCCTCGTACCCACGCGCCTCGAGCCCGGCCATCGGATGGCCGCCCACGTGCCGCAGGCCCGGCACGGCCTCGGCGACCCGGCCGATCCGGACCTGCGCGGAGGTGACGTCGGTGAGCGTGTGGCGGCCCGCCGCCACCAGCGGGCCGAGCCGCGCCACCAGTTCGAGGTTCGCCAGCGGGCTTGCGGCGAGCAGCACCAACTCCGCGTCGGCGACCGCCTCCTCGGCCGTCGCGGCCACCGCGTCGATGACGCCGTCGGCGAGGGCAGCGCGCGGCGCGTCCACAGAGCGGCTCCAACTGGTCACACGCCAGGTGCCCGCATCGCGGGCCGCGAGGGCGCGGGCCACCGAGCCGCCGATCAGTCCAACGCCGATGATCGCGAGTCGCACGGCGGCAGTCTACCGGGCGCGCCCCTCCGCGATGGGCGGACCGAGCCGGCCCCACCCGGCAGGACGGCCGACCGCTGGCTCGCGTCGGCCGTCGGCGCGCCCCCTACCCCCGCCTGCGGCGGTCAGTGCCGGAGCGTCGATCTCCCTGCCGCCGCTCCAGGCCGCCCGGCGGACCCGGGTTCCACGACGGGTTTTCGCGGCGCAGCCCCTGACGTCGGTCGTGGTGGCGACGCTCATCGTGCATAAGCGCCCCGCAGCGCGGGCAGCGCCGCTCGTTGGGGAGCAGCAGCTCGCGCGGTTCCGTCGTGTAGATGCGCCGGCCACACGTCCAGCAGGCGAGGGTTGGCATGCGCACACTCTCTCACAAGCGGGAATCCCACGCGACGCAGCCGCCACCGCGCCTGGTTCAGACCCGCGGCACCGCCGCCAGCGCCTCGCGGACGCGTTCGACCGGATATTCGTAGTCCTCGAGCTGGCCGGCCAGATAGCGTTCGTACGCCGACAAGTCGAAGTGCCCGTGCCCGGAAAGCCCGAACAGAATCACACGCGACTGCCCGAGCTCGCGTGCCTCGAGCGCCTCGTCGATCGCCGCACGGATCGCATGCGCCGACTCGGGCGCCGGAGCGATCCCCTCGGTGCGCGCGAACTGGACGCCGGCCTCGAACGTCGGCCGCTGGTGGACGGCACGTGCCTCGATGATCCCCTGCTCCTTCAGCAGGCTGACCAGCGGGGCCATGCCGTGGTAGCGGAGGCCGCCGGCGTGGATCGGCTCGGGTACGAAGTCGTGCCCCAGCGTGTACATCTTCACCAGCGGCGTGAGCCGCGCGGTGTCGCCAAAGTCGTATTCGTAGACGCCGCGCGTGAGGCTCGGCGCCGCTTCGGGTTCCACGGCGACCACGCGGTACGACGCCTCGCCGCGCAACTTCTGCCCCACGAAGGGGAAGGTCAGGCCGGCGAAGTTCGAGCCGCCGCCGGCGCATGCGATGATCACGTCCGGCCGTTCGCCCGCCATCTCCATCTGCTCGATCGCCTCGAGCCCGATGACGGTCTGGTGGAGCAGGACATGGTTCAGCACCGAGCCCAAGGAGTACTTCGTGTCGTCGCGGCCGGCGGCATCCTCGACCGCCTCGCTGATCGCGATCCCGAGGGACCCAGGGCTGTCGGGATGCTCCGCGAGCACCTGCCGACCGTAGCCCGTCGTGGGGCTCGGGCTGGGCACCACCTGGGCGCCGTACAGCTCCATCAGGTTGCGCCGGTACGGCTTCTGGTCGTAGCTGGCGCGCACCATGTAGACCTTGACCTCGAGTCCGAAGAGCGCCCCGGCGAACGCGAGCGCGCTTCCCCACTGGCCGGCGCCGGTCTCCGTCGCCAGGCGCCGCACGCCCTCCTCGCGGTTGTAGAAGGCCTGCGCGATCGCCGTGTTCGGCTTGTGGCTGCCAGCGGGGCTGGTCCCTTCGTACTTGTAGTAGATGTGTGCCGGCGTACCGAGGGCACGCTCGAGGCGGTGGGCACGGTAGAGCGGCGCGGGGCGGTAGAGCCGGTACGCGTCGCGCACCGGCTCCGGGATCTCGATCTCGCGCTCGGCGCTCACCTCTTGGCCGATCAACGCCATCGGGAAGAGCGGCGCGAGATCAGCCGGGCCGATCGGCTGGCGGGTCCCCGGGTGGAGCACCGGGGCTGGCGGGACCGGGAGGTCGGGGACGATGTTGTACCAGGCGCGCGGAATGCGCGATTCGTCGAGCAGGAACTTGGTCTGGGCGCTCATCGCGGGTGCACCTCTCGCTGTGGGCCGTGTGGCCTCGAAGATGGAACGACCCCGTCCCGCGAGGGACGAGGTCGAGACCTCGTGGTGCCACCCTGCATTCCGGCCGTATGAGGGCCGCTCATTCCGCGGTCCGGGTACCCTGGGCTCCGAACCTGCCCTGCGCTAACGGGGGGCCTCCGGCCCGGGCTACTGCGCAACCATGGCTGCGCTTCACGCGGGCGTCTCGCGGGTCCATTCCCCGTCCCGCTGCCGGCACCGGCTCCCACCCTCCCGGCTCGCTGCTGCCCGCGGTTGACGAGTACTCTTCCCGGTCAACGACTGGTCGGCCGAATCTACCGGCGCGCGGCGCGGATCGCAAGTCCGTGTCCGCGTCCGGTCCTGGTCTTCCGGCCATCCGCGGCCCGAGTCCGCACCGAAGCCTGGGTGGCGTGGCGGCGCCGCTCCCCTTCAGCCCGTCAACGGCACATCGAGCAGCGGCGTGTGGGTCGCACCCGCGCTCCCGAGCACGCTGCGGTAGAGCACCAGCCGATCGGCGGTCCAGGCGAGCACGCCCCCCGCCGGCGGCACCGGACGGGCGCCCAGCCCGACCGAGACGTGCGCTCCCGACCGATCGCGTTGCCGCGCCGCCGCGATCGCCGCGGCCACGGCGGCCACCAGCTCGTCCGGGGCCTCGCGCGCGATCGTGAGGTGCACGCGGAACGGCTCCTGCGCGGCCTGCCCGGGGGCCAGCAGCGCGGCCAACCCGGCGGCCAGCGCCGCGAGCTCAGCCTCGCCGCGCGCCAGACTCACCCAGGCCACGCGCCCGCCGCGCCGCCGCTCGAACGCCCCGGCCTCACCCAGCTCGACCGGAAACGGGCCCCGAGACGCCGCCGTTCTCCGCACCGCCGTCTCGATCGCCGGCAGCGCCGCGAGTGGCGTGTCGCCCAGGAAGCGGACCGTCAGGTGCCACGTCTCCGGGGCCTGCCACCGCCCGCCGCGCACGCGACGCCGCACGGGCTCGAGGATATCGGCGAGCGTTGCGCGCACCCCGTCCGGGACAGGGACCGCGACGAAGAGCCGCCACGCCGCGCCGCCCATCAGTGCTCAGCCGGCCACCGACGTGCGGGCCAGTCGCGCGTCGACGCCCACCAGGGTCAGGAGCCCATACAGGTCGGGCACCACAGGTACATCGGGCCGACCGGGCAGACCGCCCGCGTGGCGGCCTGTCCGGTCGAGCAGCACCGGCCGGATGCCGACCGTGGTCGCACCGGCCACATCGGCATCGGGGCTGTCCCCGACGTGCACGGCCTCTTCCGGCCGCACCCCCGTCAGCTCGAGGGCGTGGGCGAAGATCTGCCGCTGCGGCTTCACGTAGCCGACGCGCGCCGAGGCGATGACGGCCTCGAAGTGCTGGGCCAAGTCGAGGTCGTGCAGCAGCTCGGGCAGCGCCCAGACCCAGTTGCTGATCACCGCGCGTCGGATCCCCGCCGCGGCCAGCGTCTCGAGCGCCGGATGCACGTCCGGGAACACGTGCCACGCCGCGCGCCGTTCGAAGAAGCGGGCCAGGTGGCGATAGAAGTCGTCCGGGAGGTCGTGGTACCCGAGGAGCGCCATCGCCCGCACGTCGAAGCGCTTGATGCGCTGGTACGAGCCTTCGGGCGTCGCCTCGAACGGGCCGGGCGCGTCCCACAGCCCCTCCCCCAGCGCCTGGGCGAAGGCAGTGGCGAGGGCTTGCGGATCGACGTCCAGGCCCCACGACCGTGCCGCAGCGAGGTAGGCGCCGGTCCACGACGGGTCGACGCGCACGAGGGTGTCGCCGATATCGAAAAAGACCAGCCTCGGAGGGGGTTGGATCCGCGGCCAGGGCACGGGTCTCCGGCCTTCGCTCGAGCGGGAATCGCGGTCGGTCATGCCCCCGCGAGCGGCGATCGGCCAGCCTGCGCCGCCTGCTCGCGCTCCCAGCGAGCCCGGTCGGCCCGCAGCGTCTCCAGCGCCTCGTCTCGGCTGCGCCAGCCCAGCACCTCGACCGCCTTGTCTTCCAGCAGCTTGTAGGTCTCGAAGAAGTGTTCGATCTCCACCAGACGATGCGGCGAAACGTCGTCGAGCGACTGGACGTGGGCGTAGAGCGGATCGCCCAGCGCCACGCTCAACACCTTGAAGTCGTCGCCGTGCTCGTCGCGCATCGCCAGACCGCCCACCGGCCGTGTCCAGACCCGGCAGCCGGTGAAGGTGGGTTGCGCGATCAGCAACATCACATCGGTGTGGTCGCCGTCGTCGGCCCGCGTCCCTTCGATGAAGCCGTAGTCGAAGTTGTAGTAGACGGCCGAGCTCAGCACCCGGTCGAGGCGGAACACCCCGCGGTCTTCATCGAACTCGTACTTGTTGCGGCTCCCGGCCGGGATCTCGACCACGGCCTCGAGCACGTCCGGGAAGCGTTCCTGCAGGTCCATCGTGTCAGTCGTTGTAGAGGCGCTCTTCGATCAGCTTCTCCTGGACCGTGCGCCCGTCGGGATCGAAACAGGAGTACTCGAAGTGCTTCTCGAACTCGAGGTCCACGTTGTCCTTGCCGCCGCGGTTCTTCTCGACCGACGTCACGATCCAGTCGCGGAAGCGTTGAGCCTGATACGGGTTGAACTCGATGTTGACCTTGGCCACGATGTGGTACTTCTCGTTCAGGATCAGGATGATGTCGGCCTCATAGTTGATGGCCGACGATCCGCGCAGATGGTGGTTGCGCAGGCGGGACGCTTTCAGCCCCTCCTTGTCGGCGGCCACGATCGCGACCAGCGGGACCTCCTCGGTCAACGCCACGTCCTTGAGCCCGTTGACCACGTACGTGACCTTCTCGGTCTCGGTGGGCGGTTCGGGGATCACGGGGACCTTCTGCAGGTAGTCGACGAAGACGACGAGCGGCCGGTCGCCGGAGAGCGCGCGGTGCCGCTGCACGAGCCGCCGGATGTTGTCCACCGTCGATGCGGTCTGCGACCCGCGCAGCAGGTACAGCCCATCGCCGTAGCGGGCGATGCGGTCGAGCGCCGGGCGCAGCCGGGGGTTCGAGACGAGCTGCTGGCCGGCCTCGCCCTCGGCCATCCAGCTACCGAGGATCTCGCGGCGGACATCCTGGATCTTGATGGCGCCCGTCGTCTGCGGCAGGTGCACGAGCGCCGACTCCAGGGCGATGAGGCGGTTCAGCAGGTACTCTTCGTCGTGCTCGAAACAGAGGTAGAGCACGTTGGCCAGCCCGCCCGACGCGATGTTGCGGGCCATCTGGAGCGCCATCGTGGTCTTGCCGGTGCCCTGCGCGCCACCGAGCAGCAGCATCTCGCCGGGGCGGATCCCTCCGCCGATCGTCTTGTCGAGCGGGGTGAACCCGAGCGGGACGGGCTGGTACCGCGCGACGTCCCCGCTGGCGATCCGCTCGTTGAGCCTCCCGAGAATGTCCAAGGCCGACCGGGGACGCATCGACCCGCCGTCGGCCTCGAGGCCCCAGGGTTCTGGCGTCGCGCCGCCGTCGTCGGAAGGTTCCGGCGCGCCGGACGCGCCCGTCGGCTCTGCAGTCGTCTCCACCAGGTCCTCACCTCCGGGCGAACTTGGCCGGATCATAGCATCGGGCCGGGAGCCCCCCGTCGCCAGCCTTCAGCGCAGCGGCGTCGACGCGAGCGCGGCCCAGTAGCGGACGATCGTGCGGATGCCGCCCTCGTAGTTGTCGAGCCGCATCGACTCGTTCGGCGCGTGGGCCTGATCGTCAGGTGGCGTGAAGCCCAGCAGCACGACCGGCAACCCCAGGATCGAGTCGAACGACGCGGCCACCGGCACCGACCCACCCTCCCGGACATAGACGGGATCGCGGCCGAACACCTCGCGGAGCGCAGCGGCGGCGGCGCGGGTCGCCGGATGGTCGATCGGCGTCAGCGACGGGCGCCCCGTGTTGATGAGCTGCAGATCGACTCGCACGCCCCTGGGTGCCAGCGCAAGCACCCGCTCGCGCACCAGGTGGAAGACACGGTCCGGGTCCTGGTCCGGCACGAGCCGGCAGCTGATCTTGGCGTGGGCGTGCGCGGGGATGATCGTCTTTGCCCCCTCCCCCTGGAACCCGCCCCAAAGCCCGTTCACATCGAGGGTGGGGCGCGCGCCGCGCCGTTCGAGCGTCGTGTAGCCCACCTCGCCCCACAGCGCCGTGACGCCGATCGACGCCATGTACGCCGCTTCATCGAACGGCAGCCGCGCCAGCTCCTCACGGTCCCCCTGGCTGAGGGGACGCACGTCGTCGTAGAAGCCGGGCACGTTGACGTGGCCCTCGGCGTCGTGCAGCGCGGCGATGATCTCGGCCAGCACGGTCGCCGGGTTGCGGACGGTGCCGCCGTAGCCGCCCGAGTGCAGATCGAGGCGCGGCCCCACGACGTCGAGTTGGGCGTACATCATGCCGCGCAACCCGACCGTGATGGCCGGCACGTTGCCGTCGAAGAACCCCGTGTCGCTGATCACCGCGAGGTCGGCGCTCAGCCGCCCCCGGTTCTCCGCCAGCCAGCGATCGAGGTGCTCCGAGCCGGATTCCTCCTCGCCCTCGAACACGTAGCGCAGATTGATCGGCAACCGACCGCGCACGCCCAGCCACGCCGCAGCCGCCTGCACGTGCAGGTGGACCTGGCCCTTGTCGTCGGAGGCTCCGCGCGCGTAGACGCGCCCGTCCTCGACCCGCGGATCGAAGGGCGGCTTCACCCAGAGCTCCAGCGGATCGACCGGCTGCACGTCGTAGTGGCCGTAGACGAGGACCGTCGGCGCCCCCGGCGCGTGCAGCCAGTCGGCGTACACGACCGGGTGACCCTCGGTCGCGGCGACCTCCACGTGCTCCAGCCCGGCGCCCCGCAGGCGATCGGCCAAGAACTCCGCGGCGCGTTGGCAATCGGCCGCGTGCTCCGGGAGCGTCGAGATGCTCGGGATCCGCAGGAACTCGATGTACTCCGCGAGACGCGCGTCGCGGGTCTCGTCCAGACGCGCCTCGAGGTCGGCGAACTGCTCTGTCATGCCGCGCGCTCCCTCCCGTACGTGCCGAGGCGGGCCCTCGGCCCGCCTCGTTTCTCGACCCTCTTGCCTCGGCGTCCCCCGACCGGCGTCCGACCGAAGGCTCATCGTGCGTGGCCCGCGCGCACCGGCGACACCGGCACGCTGGGTGCCTGCCGCGCTACGCCGGCGTGGGCGACGGGGCAGGCGCCGGACCCGACGGCACCGGGCCGTCGACCGGCAGCTGCCGCGGGCCGGGCTGCGGCGCCGCGATCGGCCGTGGCGTGGGGCCGCCCTGCTCGCGCCGCGGGTCCGGGATATCGGCGAAGATCTTCTCGAACTCCGCGTGATCCAGCGTCTCTTCGGCGACCAGGCGCTGCGCCAGCATGTCGAGCCGGTCGCGGTGGCGCGACAGGACCTCCATCGCCCGCGCGTACGCGCGGTCGATGATGGTACGCACCTCGTCGTCGATCAGCTTCGCCACCTCGTCGGAGTAGTTGCGCTGCTCCCCGATTTCACGGCCCAGGAAGACCATCTCCTCACGCTTGCCGAGAGCGAGCGGGCCGAGCTTCTCGCTCATACCGTACTCGGTGACCATGCGGCGCGCCAGGTTGGTGGCCTTCTCGATGTCGTTCGAGGCACCGGTCGTCGTGTCGCCGAAGACGAGTTTCTCGGCGGCGTTGCCGCCGAGCAGCCCGGCGATCTTGTCCTCGAACTCCGACTTCGACTGGAGATAGCGGTCTTCTTCGGGAAGCGCCATCGTGTAGCCGAGCGCCATGCCTCGGCTGATGATGGTCACCTTGGTGACGGGATCGCACTTGGGCAGGATGCGCTGCACGAGGGCATGACCGCCCTCGTGGTAGGCGATGATCGCCTTTTCGGCGTCGCTGATGATGCGGCTCTTGCGCTCGGGGCCGGCCATCACACGGTCGAGCGCCTCGGCGAACTCGGAGGCGCCGATCACCTTCTTGTTGCGCCGGGCCGCCAGGATCGCCGCCTCGTTCACGATGTTGGCAAGATCCGCTCCTGAAAAGCCAGGCGACTGGCGCGCGATCTGCTCCAGGTTGAGCGCCTTGTCGAGCGGCTTGCCCCGCACGTGGACCCGCAGGATCTCCAGGCGACCCCTCATGTCGGGTCGATCGAGGATCACCTGGCGGTCGAAGCGACCGGGGCGTAGCAGCGCCGGGTCGAGCACATCGGGCCGGTTGGTGGCCGCGATCACGATCACGTTGGTGTTCGTGTCGAAGCCGTCCATCTCGACCAGGATCTGATTCAAGGTCTGTTCGCGCTCGTCGTGCGAGCCGCCGAGGCCTGCGCCGCGCTGGCGGCCGACCGCGTCGATCTCATCGACGAAGACGATACAGGGGCTATTGCGCTTGGCCTGGTCGAAGAGGTCGCGCACGCGGGATGCGCCGACGCCGACGAACATTTCGACGAACTCGGAGCCCGAGATCGAGAAGAAGGGCACGCCGGCTTCGCCGGCAACGGCGCGCGCGAGCAGCGTCTTGCCGGTCCCCGGCGAACCGATCAGCAGGACTCCGCGGGGGATCCGCGCGCCGAGCGAGTTGAACTTCTCCGGGTACTTGAGGAACTCCACGACCTCCTGGAGCTCGGCCTTGGCTTCGTCGACGCCCGCCACGTCAGCAAACGTGACGACCGTCTTGTTGCCCAGGAACATGCGAGCGCGACTCTTGCCGAAGCTCATCGCCTGGTTGTTGGTGCCTTGCGCCTGCCGCATCATGATGAAGATGAACCCGCCGATCAGCAGCACGGGCAGCAGCGCGCTGATCAGGAGCCCTAGCCACTGCCCGGTCTGTGAGGCGGGCTGCGGGACCACCGGGACGTCGAGGCAGGTGGCAGCCGCGCCGGGCTCCGCGCAGGTGGCCCGGATGTCCGCCATCAAGCTGTCGCCGAGCGTGCCCGGCACCTGGCTCGTCTTCGTTTGACCGGGAGGGTCTTTCAAGGTGATCGTGAGCTGGGTGCCCTGCTCGACGACCGACGCGACTTGACCGGCCTTGACGAGTCCGAGGAACGAGTTGGTACCCCCGCTGTAGGGGATATCCGTGCTGTTAGGGGGAGGCATGAAAACGGTGTACAGCAACGCCGCCGTCCCCACGACGAGGATCAGCATGACGATGCCGTTTCTGAGGAAGCGCGTGTTCAAGAAGGGAGACCCTCCGGGTCGTTGCGAGGCGCCCCGCGGAAGCCGCGGCAGCGTATCCGGATTATAGGCCCGCCCCGCGCGAATGAGCCCGCCCCGCGCGCCACGACGATCAGGCCGTTGCCGGGCGGTCGCTCGCCTGTCGGGGCGGACGATGCGGGCGGATCGCACGGGCGTGCCCGCCACTCGCATGGCGCCATCGGGCCGCCGCCGCTCGTGGAGTTCGTCGCGTGGCCAGGGCCATGAGCCACGGGGCGCTGCTTCTGCCGCCGAAGCGCTGGACAAGTCGGGATCGGATCGCGTAGAGTCAGAGCCCTCATGAGCGAGCTCCGTCATCTGATGCGTTGCGCGTGTACCTGTCGCCGGCGAGTGTCGGCCGGGTGCGAGCGCGCCACCATCTAGCCGGGACGCTCGCCGCTCCCCGCCGATCCGGCCGACCTCGCAGGCCCAGCGCCCAACGCGTCTGGTCTGCCCCCGATCCTCGGGGTAGCTGCTCCCCTGCAATCGCGGACCAGCGCGTGCCCTGTTACGCGTCGAGGTCCCCGTGTCCGCAATACTCGAGTCACCCCGCCCATCCGGCTTCCGAGCGTCAGGCTCGCCTGCCCTCCCGACCGCCCGCGTCGACCCGCCAACCGAGCTCGTGTCGGAGTCGCCGAGCTTGGCTGCTCGGGGACTCGGCACGACCGGGCCAACCGTCGCGGCTCCCCTGGTCGCCGCCAGTGACACCGTCCCGCGGCCGCGCAGCGCGGCCGCCAAGGCTCTCCGCGCGCTCGTCGTGGCGCCCAGCATCGGGCTCTCGATCGCCTTCGGATCGATCGCTGCCGCGCCGTCCGACGACCGCCTCATCCTCGTGGCCGCCGCCGTCGTCGCCGCGGCAGCGGGTCTCTCGGCCACGACGATCGGTGTCTTCGGCGGCGTCCTCGTGCCGGGACTCCTGCTCCTGGGCATCGAGCCGCGCGTGGCGGCTCCGATCTCGCTCGTCCTCCAGGTGCTCGTCATGCCGCTCGGCGCGGCCAGCCATGCTGTGGTTGGGCACGTCGAGCGGGCGATCACCGTCCCACTGATCGTGGGCGCCATCATCGGGGGCACGGGCGGCGCGCTCGTCTCGTCGACCGTCCCGGCCGAGATCGGAGCGCGGGCGGTGGCCTTCGTGATCATCGTCGTCGGCGTGATCGTCCTGGCCAGACTGCGAGCCGGGTACGCGGCGGGATGCGTCGGCCACGCGGAGGTCCACGCCGTCCGGATCGGGGGGATCGGGACGGTCGCCGGCTTCGCGTCGGGGATCTCGGGCGCCGGGTGGGGGCCGATCGCGGTGACGCTCCTGACCCGCTCGGGCGTCGATCCCCGCCATGCGGTCGGCAGCTCCCTGGTCGGACGGATCGCCATGGCGGTCGCCGCGCTCGCGATCTACGGCGTCTCGACGGCGGCCACAGGCGGCAGCCAGCTGGACCTGCGCCTCCTCGCCGTGCTCCTCGCCGCCTCGGCGGCCGCGATGGTCCCGGGTACGCTGCTCATGGCACGCCTCGGCCGGGGACCGGCAGCGGGGGCAGTGGCCGTCCTCTCGATCGGTCTCGCGCTCCCGACGCTGCTCACCGGCGGGAGATAGGCCGATGGAACGGCAGCCCAGCAAGCTTCCCCCGATCCCGGTCGATGCCGAGGCCCTCGGCGCTCGCGATCTTCTCCGAGTCGCGCTCGAGGCGCTCGGCCGCGACCGGCTCGCCCTGGCGGCCTCCTTCGGCCCTGAAGACACGGTGATTCTCGACCTGCTCGTCGGGCTCGAGCCGCGCCCGCGCGTCTTCACGCTCGACACGGGCCGGCTGCCGGACGAGACGTACGAGCTGATCGAGCGCATCCGTCGCCGCTACGGGATCGAGATCGAGTTCTATTTCCCGGACGCCGCGGCAGTCGAGGCGATGGTCCGCGCCAACGGCCCGAATCTCTTCTACGAGTCGCTCGACCACCGCCTCCTCTGCTGCGACGTCCGCAAGGTTCTGCCTCTCCGCCGGGCGCTCGCCACCGTGGACGGCTGGATCACCGGACTGCGCCGTGATCAGATCGCGACCCGCGCCCGAACCCCGAAGATCGGCCTCGACCTCGAGCACGGCCTGATCTGGAAGGTCGCCCCGCTCGCCGACTGGACGTCCGCCGACGTTTGGGCCTACATCCGCGAGCGCGAGCTCCCCTACAACGCGCTTCACGATCGAGGGTACGCCTCGATCGGCTGCGCGCCGTGCACGCGCGCCGTAGCACCTGGCGAGGACCCGCGTGCCGGGCGCTGGTGGTGGGAGCGCCCGGAGAGCCGGGAGTGCGGCCTGCACGTCCCCCACGCCGCGCTCACCGACGGACCGCGATCCCGATGAGCAGACGGCGAGGGGACGGGATCCTGCCTGCGACCGCTCTCTTCCGGGCAGAGCTCGGCGGTCCTGCGGCGGGGTCGCCTGACGGTCGCGATGGTCCCGGGCGTCGGGCTGGCCGCCATCTCCTCAGCCACCTCGCCGTGCTCGAGGCGGAGGCGATCCACATCTTCCGAGAGGCCGCCGCCGTCTTCGAGCGTCCCGCGCTCCTCTTCTCGGGCGGAAAGGATTCGCTCCTCCTCTTGCGTCTGGCCGAGAAGGCGTTCCGACCGGGCCGCTTCCCGTTCCCAGTCCTCCACGTCGACACGGGCCACAACTTCCCCGAGGTCCTCGACTTCCGGGACCGCCGCGTCGCTGAGCTGGGCGAGGAGCTGATCGTCGCCTCCGTCCAGGCGTCGATCGACCGCGGACGGGTCTGCGAGGAGCCCGGCCCCGATCCCTCGCGGAACCGGCTCCAGACGGTCACCCTCCTCGATGCGATCGCCGAACATGGCTTCGACGCGCTGTTCGGCGGCGGCCGACGGGACGAGGAGAAAGCCCGGGCGAAGGAGCGGATCTTCAGCCACCGTGACGCGTTCGGGCAGTGGGACCCGCGCAACCAACGGCCCGAGCTCTGGAGCCTGTACAACGGTCGACTCCGGAAGGGCGAGCACATGCGCGTCTTCCCGATCAGCAACTGGACCGAGCTCGACGTCTGGCAGTACATCGCCGTCGAGCGGCTGGAGGTGCCGTCGATCTACTTCGCCCATCGGCGGACGGTCGTGCGCCGCGGCGGTCTCTGGCTCGCCGTCTCGGACTTCATCCACCCCCGCGACGGCGAGGAGGTGGCGACCCGTACCGTGCGCTACCGGACGGTGGGCGACATGAGCTGCACCGGCGCGGTCTTCTCCTCCGCTCGGACCGTCGACGAGGTGATCGCCGAGGTCGCCGCGGCGCGGGTTACCGAACGCGGCGCAACCCGCGCCGACGACGCGTTCAGCGAGGCGGCGATGGAAGACCGCAAGCGCGAGGGGTACTTCTGATCCGATGGCGATACTGGGCCTGGCGGGGGCGAGCCCGCCGTCGCATCCGCCGCACTCCGTGTCGGAGCTGCTCCGTTTCTCGACGGCCGGCTCGGTCGACGACGGCAAGAGCACCCTGATCGGGCGTCTGCTCCACGATTCACGGGCGATTCCCGAGGACCAGCTGGCTGCGCTGGAGCGAGCCAGTCGACGGCGAGGTTGCGATCGGATCGACCTGGCGCTCCTGACCGACGGCCTCCGAGCAGAGCGCGAGCAGGGGATCACGATCGACGTGGCCTACCGCTACTTCGCGACGCCCCGGCGCAGGTTCATCATTGCAGACGTGCCGGGCCATCTCCAGTACACCCGGAACATGGTGACCGGCTGTTCGACGGCCGACCTCACCGTCGTCCTCATCGACGCCCGCCAAGGCGTCGCCGAACAGACCCGGCGCCACGCGATCATCGCCGCGCTCCTCGGGGTTCCTCACCTCGTCGGCTGTGTGAACAAGATGGACCTCGTCGACTACGACGAGGACGTCTTCACCGCGATCCGAGACGAGTTCGGGGACTTCGCTGGCCGCCTAGGCGTCGCGGATGTGGCCTGCATCCCGGTTTCGGCTCTCCACGGCGACAACGTCGTCCACCGCTCCGTGGCAACGCCGTGGTACGAGGGCCCGGCGCTCCTCGAGCACCTCGAGGCGGTCGAGCTCGAGTCGACCCGCGATCTGGTCCGACGACGATTCCCTGTCCAGTGGATCATCCGGGGCTCCCCCGCCCTCGACCCGCGCTACCGCGCGTACGCCGGCCGGGTCGAGGGCGGAATCTTCCGGCCGGGCGACGAGGTCGTCGCGCTTCCCTGCGGGATCCGCACCCGGATCCGCTCGATCGACACGTACGACGGGGCGCTGGGCGAAGCCTTCCCGCCGCTCTCGGTCGCGATCCGCCTCGACGACGAGCTAGATCTGGGCCGCGGCGGGATGCTCGTTGGCCCAGACGACGTCCCCGAAGCGCGCCGCGAGCTCGACGCCCTCGTCTGCTGGCTCGGGCAGGCTCCGATCGCCTCGGGCGCTCGGTACCTGCTCCAGCACACGACTCGAACCGTCCGGGCGGTCGTCACCGAGATCGTGCAGCGACTCGACATCAATACCCTCGTGCTCGACCCGTCGGCCAGCGCCCTCGGGTTGAACGAGGTTGGCCGGGTGCGCCTCCGGCTGGCCGAGCCGATCTTCCCGGACGCGTATCGGATCAACCGGGCGACGGGCGCGGCGATCCTCATCGACGAGACGACGAACGCCACCGTGGGAGCCGTCCTCGTGACGGCCGAGGGCGACGGCTGGCCGCGATGAGCTACGGGCGGCCGCCTGCGGGCCCCACCAGAACCGGGACGGGTCCCGACGCGCTGCGGATCCTCGTCGGCGAGCTCCGCGTGGTCTCGCGCCGGACCAGCGGCCCGCCTCCCGGGTGCCCACGGAGCTTCGCAAACTGGACGGGGTGGTAGCGGAGGGCGGATTCGAACCACCGACCAAGGGCTTATGAGTCCCCTGCTCTACCACTGAGCTACTCCGCCACGGAGACGCCATGGCCGGGCACAGACGGCGCCCGGCGGCGCACATGAGTCTAGCGCAAGCTCCGATCGAGCCGCCAGCACCGCGCGTGTGCACCGCAGGACACGCTTGGGAGCCGCACCAGGCGACGCCTGACAGTCACGCCGGCAGCGCCTCGCGCAGCAGCCGCAGCGCGTTCCCGCCCAGGACGGCCACGACATCGTCCTCGGGGACACCGGCCGCGAGCAATCCGTCCGTGATCAACGGGACGCCGGCCGCGTCGATCACGGTGCGCAGTGCGCCGTCCATATCCGACCCGAGCGCAACGTGCACCGGCCCTAACTGGTCGAGCGCGAAGCGGATCGTGTCGACCACGTCGCGCACGGTGTCGCCGCCCAGCAATTGCACCGCGTACGTGATCCCGACGACGCCACCCGCCTCGGCCACGAGGCGCGCGTCGGCCAAACGCACGTTCCGCGTCGCGGCCGCGTAGCGGCGCCAGCGGCTGGCACGCCCGGCCCGTTCCACGAACCCGGTGTGGCTCAGGGCCGGCGGGCGGCGCAGCCGCGGGACGGTGTCCCGGATCGTCGCCGAAGAGGCGTGCGCGAGATCGACGAGGATCCCGACCCGTTCCATCTCTGCGACAACGCGGGCCCCCAGCGGGGTCAGCCCGCCGCCTCGCGCACCGCTGCCCGATCCCGCGAGCGGATTGTCCATCACGTGCGCCAGGGCGAGCATGCGCACGCCGAGCTGATGCAGCCATTCGACGTTCGCCGGGTCGTCCTCCAGTGCTTGGCCGCCCTGCACGCCGATGAACGCCCCGAGCGGCCCGTCGACCGTCAGCACCGCGTCCAGGTCGCGCCGTGTGCGTACGACGAGGAACCGGCCGGCCGACGCGCCAGCCCAAGCGTCGATGCGCTGCACGAAGTGCGCCACGAGGGCGCGGTCCGAACCGAGAAGCGACAGGGGCACGCCGAGGGTGGCGAAGTGCAGCGTCGAGAGCGTGCCCCGGAGATCGGGGAAACGGGTGGCGATCGACATGCCGACCAGCCGTACGCCGCCGGCGCGCAGGCGAGGCAGATCGACGTGTCCGCGCCCTGCAGCCTCCAGGAACGTGCGACGAAACAGGACGGTGCCGACCAGCAGGTCGACCACGGGCACGCGCCGCTGCAGGTCGAGCGCCGTACGCGAAGGGCGGTAGGGGCGTGGCACGCTCACGGTGTGGAGCGCCCGATCGACAAGCTGTTCGATCAACTGCCGGATCCTACGACACCCGGTTCCGCGCGGGTGCTACGATCGCGGCCCGCGATGCGAACGCCCGCCCGTTCCGAGCCCCGTGCCCACCGTCGGCGACGCCTTGCCGCGGCGACAGCGTCCGTGGCGGCGATCGGATCGTTGGCGGCCGGCGCCTGGCTGGCCTTGCCAGCGCGGGCGTTCGCCGACGAAGTGCCCACGGCGGCACCGACACCGGTCGACTCGCTCGTGCACTGGTCGTTCGATCCCTCCCTGCAGGTCCCAGCCGTCCTCGCCGCGCTCGCCTACCTCTGGGCGACACGTCGCGTGGCACTCAGTCACCCGGCCAACCCGGTCCCACGCTCCCGGGTCGTGTCGTTCTTGGGTGGTTTGGCCGTCATCGAGTACGCCCTGCAGGGCCCCGTCGACTACTACGAGGCGACGCTCTTCGCGGACCACATGC
>JAKAMV010000405.1 GCA_021812735.1 Chloroflexota bacterium
GTCGCTTCGCGTGGCGCCCGCGCTCCCATGTCGCTCTCACTGTAGCGCGACATGGGCCCGGGCTGCGCGCGGCCGCCAGATTGGCGAGGCCGGCCCGGTGGTGGCCCGAACGCGGCCGGCCGCCCGCATCAGGACCCCGGCCCGGATCAGGACCCGCGCGCGCGCGCCCCGAGCGCCTCGTCGAGCGCCGCGCCGAAGATCTCCACGACCCGGTCCACCGAGTCGTCCGCGGCGTGCGCCTCGCAGACGAACCACGGTTCGCGCGAGTCCGGCTCCGGCATGGCGCCGCGTCGGATCATCGACGCCGCCACCGCGTCGTACAGCTCGTGGTCCGTCTCCGCCCACCCGCGGTAGTCGGCCGGCATCGTCTCGGCGAACATCACCCCGAACATCGCCGGGTGCCCGGTGAAGACGTGCGGCACCCCGCGCCGGGAAAGCACCTCGTCGAGCCCGCGCTGGATCGCCTCGCCCGTGCGTCGGATCGTCTCGAGCGCGTCGGTCTCCTTCAGGATCGTGAGGGTCGCGACCGCCGCCGCGGCCGCCACGCGATTCCCCGCGTATGTGCCGCCGTGGCTCACGTGCTCGGGCAGCACACTCATCACGTCGCGCCGACCGCCGAACGCCGCCGCCGGGTAGCCGTTGCCCATCGCCTTCGCGTAGGTCGCCAGGTCGGGCGTGACCTCGAAATACTCCGCGGCTCCGCCGCGCGCGAACCGGAATCCGGTCTTGACCTCGTCGAAGATGAGGAGCGCGCCGAACTCCCGCGTGATCGCCCGCACCCCGGAGAGGAACCCCGGGCGCGGCAGGATCCCCTGCGCGTTGCCGAGCACCGGTTCGATCAGCACCGCCGCGATCTGTTCGCCCTCGCGCTCGAAGACGTGGCGCAGCGTGGCCAGGTCGTTGTACGGCACCGGGATCACCGTGTCGACGATGGCGCGCGGGATCCCCCGGCCCCACGCCAGCCGCACAGGGTTCTCGCGGTCGCCGAGCGCGGAGACGTCGTTCGGGAGGACGCTGATCAGGGCATAGTCGTGGACGCCGTGGTACTGCCCCTCGAACTTGACGATCTTGTCCCGCCCGGTGAAGCCCCGTGCCACGCGGATCGCGTGCATCGTGGCCTCGGTACCCGACACGGTCATGCGCGCCATCTCGCAGAAGGTAAGCTCCGTCACGAGCTCCATCGCGCGGATCTCGTCCTCGCTGGTGAGCGAGAAACTCACCCCGCGCCGCATCCGCTCGTTGACGGCGTCATCGACCCGCGGATCGGCGTGGCCGAGGATCACCGGTCCATAACCCATGCGCAGATCGACGAACTCGTTGCCGTCGAGGTCCCAGACGCGGCCACCCTTGCCGCGATCGACGTAGACCGTGCGCTCGCCCCAGGCCCGGAAGTTCGAATTCGTCCCGCCCGGGAGCACTTTCGTAGCGCGGCGGTACGTCGCCAGTTGCCGCTCGCGCCGGAGCGCGGGAGCCGGGTGCGCCGTCGTCTCGACCGGCGCCTGGAGGCTCGCCGGGTTCTCGATCGCCATGCTCTTCTCCACTCGGTGCTGCGATTTTCGCGCGATTCGGCGCTATACGGCGCCGTTTTCGTGGGATTAGTGGCACTAGTGTACGGTACTCGCCGTGTTCCTGCCAGCCCCTCCCGTCCAGGGACACGCGCCGTAGCGGGGCGTGCGCGCCGCGGGCAGGCTCCCGCGCTTGAGCGACGAGTAGACTCTGGGCACCCGAGCGGCGACCAAGCCGCCGTCGGCGCGCAGCCACCGGCCGTTGCAGCCCGCGAGCCTTCGCGGGTCCCGGGCGCCATACCGGCGGCACGAGACAGGAGCATCTATGCCGATCGCAACCGCCTTCGATGTCGACGCCATCCGCCGTCGCTTTCCGTCCCTCTCCCGCGCCCTCGCGGGCCGCGCGATCGTCTACCTCGACGGGCCGGGCGGGACGCAGGTGCCCGATGCCTGCCTCGACGGCATCCGCGACTACCTGACGACGCACAACACGAACACGCACGGCGCGTTTCCGACGAGCCGCGAGAGCGATGCGCTGATCGCCGAGGCCCATGCGGCGGCGGCCGACTTTCTGGGCGGTGCCGCCGACGAGGTCGCCTTCGGGGCAAACGCGACGACGATCACCTTCGCGGTGAGCCGCGCGATCGGCCGGACGCTGCAGCCAGGGGACGAGATCGTGGTGACGCGCCTCGACCACGACTGCAACGTGGCCCCCTGGCTCGCCCTCGAGCAGGATCGGGGGGCGACGATCCGCTGGGTCGACGTGCGGCTGGACGACTGCACGCTCGATCTGGACGGTCTGGAGCGCGCCATCGGGCCTCGGACGCGTCTGGTGGCCGTGGGTCTGGCCTCGAACGCGGTGGGAACGATCAACCCGGTGCGCCGGATCGCGGATGCCGCCCACGCGGTCGGGGCGCGGGTCTGGGTGGATGCGGTGCACGCGGCGCCGCACATCCCGATCGACGTCGCCGCACTCGACGCCGACTACCTGGTCTGCTCCCCGTACAAGTTCTTCGGGCCGCACATGGGGCTCTTCTGGGGTCGCCGCGAGCTGCTCGAGGCGCTGCCCGTCTACAAGGTGCGTCCCGCGGACGAGACGCTCCCTTCGCGGCTCGAGACCGGCACGCAGGCGCACGAGGCGCAGGCGGGGCTGCTCGGCACGTTCCGCTACCTCGAGTGGGTGGGGGTCACGCAGGGCGGCGCGACGGGCGAACCGGGATCGGCCGACGGTGGACGTGCCGCCCGGCTGCGCGCGGCGATGACGGCGATCCGCGCCTACGAACGCGCACTCACGCCGCGGCTGGTCGACGGGCTAGCTGCCATCCCGGGACTCGCCATCCGTGGGATCACCGATCCGGCACGCGTCGACGAGCGCTGCCCCACGGTGGCGTTCACGCTCGACGGGCACCATCCGCGGGAGGTCTCGCAGGCGCTCGGCGATCTCGGCATCTGCACCTGGGACGGTGATTACTACGCCTACGAGCTGATCCGGGCGCTCGGACTGGCCGAGTCGGGCGGCATGGTGCGGGTCGGGCTGGCGCACTACAACACGGCGGCCGAGATCGACCGGCTCGTCGAGGCGGTGGCGGCAATCGCACACCGCCGGCACTCGCACACCGCCGGCGCCTCACTCGAAGAGCGGTAACTGCTCGCCCTGCCGCTCGATCGCCGGATCCAACCCCAGGTACGGTTCGAACCGCTCCAGGTCCGCACCCTCGCGCGCAACCAGCGTGCGCAGATGGTTCGCCTTGAGGATGTGCCAGTTGCCCTCGTCGAGCGCCGCTCGCAGGACCGGCGACCGCGCCAGTTTGAAGCGGACCAGCTCGGCGCGCTCCGGCAGCACCACCAGGAACCGCACCATCTTCTCGTCCTGCGGGATCAGCCGACCCCGTCGCAAGACCGGCTCGCCGAGCATCGCGGTCCATTCGACCTCGAAGATCAGGGTCGCTCGTCCGCGCTGGTACCACATGCAGTCGACCGCCTCCAGCGCCTCCACCGGACCCCGCGAGACCAACGGCAGGTACGCCCGTTGCTCGACGTCGGAGAGCAGCGCCGCCAGCGGCCGGCCCTGGTACGGGCGCTTGCGCTCCTTGGGACTGACCCAGCAGTGGAGCCCCAGCCGATGTCCGTATTCCACCAGCAGGCCGACGAGCTCCGTGTGTTCCCGATAGCGCGCCTGTAGCTCGTCGCCGGTCATCAGCAGCTCCGGCGTCGACGCGCGGCTCAGGTAACTCTCCAGGCAGACACGCACGAGCGATTGGTCGGGCGCGTCGTACCCGCGGAACATCGCCGCAATGCGATCGTAGAAGGCGGCCTCGCTGAGCCCCCCGGTCGTGGAGAGCAGGCTGAAGATCGCCCACTCGACCCGATCCGATAGGGGGATCGCCGCGCCGTCGATGTCCCGCCGATCGCGCAGCCACCAACGACCCGGTTCCACCTCCACCAGCCGCGGATGCCCGGGACGCGCGAGCTCGCCCTGGATCAGCTCCAGCAGCATGGCGACGTGGTCGCCACCCCGCGGCGCGATCGGCGAGTCCGCTGGAGCCGCTACGCCGTCGCGGTGTGTGTCGGTGGCGAGCCCCGTGGCGTCCGGCAGATGGTCGGGCGTATCCGTCTGGCCGGGGACGACACGGCGACCGCCGTCGGCCGTGGGCCGCTCACCGAGCAGGCCGAGCGCCGTCGCCGCGCGCTCGGCGCGCGCCAGCGACTCGCCGTAGGTGCGCGTGCCGACCAGCCGCCGGAGGTGCCCGGCCTGGTCGAGTCCCACCAGGATCTCGCCGAGCAGCCGCTCGAAGCGCGCCGGCTCGCCCCGCGCCTGGAGGATCGCCACCGCGGTCTGCGTGACGTCCCGCTCGACCGCCGCCAGCTGGAACCCCGCCGGGTGGTCCGACGGTTCGTCGCCGCCCTCCGCGGCTGCCACCCCGCCGCCGGAGCGGGTCCCCTCGTCACCGAGCGCCAACCCCGCCCGCGACCGGATCCCGCCCGGGATCCCAGTCCCCACCGTGAACTCCAGCGTGCCGCCGACCGACTCGTCGGCCTCGGCAAGCAGCGCGCTCGTCAGGCGGTACCCCGCGCCGACCCCACCGAGCGCACCCGCCACCAGCGCCTCCGGGCCGCCTGGGTCGAGCATCACCACCGCCCGCGCGTCGGGCGCCAGGATCGGCCGGACCGCGCCGAGCCCCCGTTCGAGCGCGGCGGCCTCCCAGCCCCACCCCGGCCGCGGCGATGGGCCGGCCAGCCCTTCGAGCGGAAGTGTGGCCGCCGCGTCCGGACCGAGCACCAGGCACGTGGCGTGGTACGCGAACGAAAGCGACTCCGTGCTCCAGCGCAGCGGCGGTTGCGTGAGCACGAGCCGCACCCGCGGGTCCGGGCGCTCCGGCTGTCCGCGCAGCTCCCCGTGCGGCGGCGGCAGCCCTCGCCGCAGCACGACGTTCGCCGTCGCGTCGGCGAGGTCCAGCAGGTCGTCGCCGAGGCGCGCCTGCACCGCGCCCCCGGGGAGCGCCTGAACCCGCTGTACGAACCCTCGAACGAGCCGGCAACCGTCCTCGAAGAGGAGCCACGGGTTGCGCTCCCGCCACTGGTGGCCACCCGGCGGGCGCACGCGGCCGTTGGTGATACGTAGCGCGGCGACGCGGCCTGGGTAGCTGTTGAGCTTGCTCGCCGGGAGCACGGCATGCAGCAGGGCGAGCCGCAGCGCCGCCTCGACCGGCGCGGCGCGGAGGTCGCCGTCGAGCCGCTCGAGGATCGCGCGAAACGCGGCCAGCGTGCGCGGCGTGTAGAGCGAGAGCAGCTGCTCGGGCAGGGCCTCGAGCCCCGGCGCCACCGCATAGCGTGAGAGCAACGCCTCCAGGTCGGCGCGGCCTTCGCCAGACGCCCGGGCGCGGGCCGCATCGGCCTCGTCGGTCGCCGCGGTGCGCTGTTCGCCGCCGCCGACCTGGTCGCGACAGGTCGTGCAGCGATAGCTCTTCCGGAACGGCACCTCGGCGTCGCCGTCCCAAACGAACTCGTCGACCGTGACTGCACGACCGCAGGTCGGGCAGCGCGACGCGAACGACTCCGCGATCGACTGGCGGACGCTGGTGTCGCCCCGCGGGTGGGCAGCGAGCGACTGGACGGCCGCGTCGAAATGGCGGATGTCCGGCGGCCGCAGCACGATCTCGGCCAGCAACCGGGTCAGCGGCCCCGATTCGAACGTGTAACTGCGCCGCAGATGGGCGATCGCAGTGCGCGCGACCCAGCCACCGCGGCCGAACAGGTCGACCACCACGTCTCCGGGCCGCGAGCGCCCCTCGATCTCTGCGGCCACGACGTTGAGGGGCGGGGGCGGGGCGAGACGCTCGAACGTGGGCAGGGTGGGCCCCTGCTCCGGCCGGATCAGCGACGAGAGCGTCTCAGGCATCGCGACGAAGTCTAACGGGGGCGGCGAGCGCGAATCCCGGCCCCGTACAACGCCAACCCGAAACCGGGTGCCGGCGTGCCTGCGGCGGTGGCGTCCCGCCAGCAGCGAGGGCCAGAGCTCCGACGGACTCGGCCGCGACCGCCCGCCGGGCCAGGGCCGGGCCACCCGATGCGGAACGTCGGCGCGCGACTCGGAACGCCGGCGCCCCCCGTCGGGGCCGGGCTACGCCTCCTCGTCGAGCACGTCGGGCTCCTCGACAAACGCCTCGTCGTCGGTCACCTGGGCGGGCACCACGTGGTCGATGTCCTCGACCGACTCGTCCTCCTCGTCGTACTCGGCCTCCTCCTCGAGGTCGATCTCCTCCCGGAGCAGCGTGCCCTTCGTGTACGGGCGCAGGTCCGAGGCCTTGGCGGCGGTCGGGAACGAGACCTTGCCGTAGTTGCGCGGATCCTGGTACGTCTCGCGGATGATGATCCGCACGTCGCGCTCGCCCAGGCTCGTCACACCGGCCGTGTAGCGATTGCCCTCCGCCATCAGCTTGAGCAGCCGCGCGGCGACTTTCGGGTCGACCGTGCCGATGTGCACGCCGTTCGAGCGGGCGAGCAGCCGGTTGCCGTCGGGCACGAGCTCGACCAGGTCGCCGGGGTTGACCTGCGCCAGCTGCCTGGGGTGCGCCAGCTCGTACAGCCCTGCGAATCCGGTCTTGCCAGTCTCCTCGACGAAGATGTTGACGGGCGCCTTCGCGCCGACCTGCGCCGGTGCGGTGCGCTCGCCGGCCTCGACGAGCAGGACGCGCAGGCGGTCGATGTTGCGTTCGGCGATCCGGTTGGTCGGGTCGAGCGCGAGGGCTGCCTGGTAGTGCTCGCGGGCCTCGGCGAGCTCGCCCAGCTCCCAGAGCGCCTTGGCCAGGCGGTTCTCGGCGGCGGAATCGGGTCCAAGTTCGAGGATGCGGCGGTTGATCTCGGCGGCGGCGCTCCAGTCGGCGTTGGTGGCGGCCGCGATGGCCTGTTCGACGAGCTGCCTCTTGAGGCGGACGGTCGACGCTCCGGCGGCGGCCGCGCCGGCGAGTTCGGGGAAGCTCATGGACTCCTTCGATCGGGCTCAGGGCCCCGACGCGCCGTGCGACGCCCATGAAGACACAGCAAACGTGGGGCCGTCGTTATGTACCATCCCGCCGCCCCCGCTGTCAAACGCCGATCCGGCACACCGCTCCGGGCCGCCGTCTCGCCCGACCCTCGTTGGCCAGCGCCACCATCGCGGCTCGGTCAGTCGTGCCCACGGCGCGATCCCCGCTTCGGGCTATCCTTGAGGACGTGTCCTCGATCGCCATCGTCACCGTCGTTTCGAGTTTCCTGGCCTCCGCCGTCGAGTTCGTCGAGGCGGTGACGATCGTCCTCGCGGTCGGCGTGACCCGCCAGTGGCGCTCGACCCTGATCGGGACGCTCGCTGCTGTGACTGCGCTTGCCGTCCTGGTCGCGGTCTTCGGCACCGCGATCGCCGTCCTCGTACCGATCGCCCTGCTCCGCCTGATCGTCGGCGGCTTCCTGCTGATCTATGGGCTCCAGTGGCTGACGAAGTCGGTGCTGCGTGCAGGCGGTGCGAAGGCACGCCACGATGAGGCCGAGATCTTTGCGCGCGAGGTCGCCGCACTGCGCGAGGAACCCCCGGTGCCGGCGACCGGGATGGACTGGATCAGCTTCACGGTCGCCTTCAAGGGGGTGCTGCTGGAGGGGCTGGAGGTCGCCTTCATCGTCGTGACGTTCGGCGCATCGGCCAACCTGCTCGGTCCGGCCGCGCTCGGTGCCGCTGTCGCCGCCGTGGTCGTCCTGTTGGTGGCGGCGCTCGTGCACCGGCCGCTCGCCCGGGTACCCGAGAACGGGCTCAAGTTCGTGGTCGGCGCGATGCTGACGACGTTCGGCACGTTCTGGGCCGGCGAGGGGATCGGCATCAGCTGGCCCGAAAGCGACGCCGCGATCCTCGTGCTGCTGTTCGCCTACGTGGCGCTCGCGCTCGCGGGCGTGTGGGCGGTGCGGACGTGGGTGGCACCGCAGCGCGATCGGGCGGCCGCCTCTGCGGAGCCGCGCTGACGATGCGGTACGGGTTCGGGGCCGGCCTCGCTGTCGCCGGTACGCCCGCCGCTGCGGAGATGGGCTGACGATGCGGTACGTCCGCGCCTTCGGCGCGTTCTGGTACGACTTCCTGGTTGGAGACCGCTGGGAGCTCTTTCTCGGCCCGATCGGGGCGCTCCTGCTCGTGCGCCTGCTGGTCGTGGCCCGCGTCCCCGCCGACGTGACCGGGTTCGTCCTCTTCGCGCTGGTCGCGGGAGTTGGCGCGGCGAGCGTGGGGTCGGCGCTGCGGGAGGCCGGACGCCCGCGCGGTTAGTGCCGCGGCTGGGCGCGGCGGCGCACGGCCGGGCG
>JAKAMV010000406.1 GCA_021812735.1 Chloroflexota bacterium
CCCGATCCCCGGCAAGAGCGCGGTCGGGATCGAGATCCCCAACGCCGAGTTCAACATCGTCTCGCTGCGCCGGATCTTCGACGAGGTGGCGTTCGACACGGGCGGCTCGAAGCTCATGTTCGCCCTCGGCCGCGACGTCGCCGGCAAGGCCATCGCCGTCGACCTCGCCAAGATGCCGCACCTGCTGATCGCGGGGGCCACCGGTTCGGGCAAGAGCGTGATGGTCAACGCGCTGATCACGAGCCTGCTGTGCAAGGCCGACCCCACCGAGGTCCGGATGATCCTCATGGACCTCAAGCGCGTCGAGCTCGCGGGCTACAACGGGCTGCCGCACCTCTACGTGCCCGTCATCACCGAGCCCGAGCGAGCGAAGTCCGCCCTCAAGTGGGCCGTGGCCGAGATGGAGAACCGATACCGCCGGTTCGCGGGCCAGAACGCGCGGAACATCAAGGGCTTCAACGACACCCGGGTCGACCCGGCGGACCGCATGCCCTACATCGTGATCGTCATCGACGAGCTCGCCGACCTGATGATGCGGGAGGGCAAGAACATCGAGGACCCGATCGTGCGTCTCGCCCAGAAGGCGCGCGCGACGGGCATCCACATGGTCCTGGCCACCCAGCGGCCGTCCGTCAACGTCGTGACCGGCCTGATCAAGGCGAACTTCCCTTCTCGGATCGCCTTCGCCATGGCCAGCCAGATCGATAGCCGCACGATCCTCGACGCGCCGGGCGCGGAGGACCTGATCGGCCGTGGCGACATGCTCTACCAGCCGTCCGACCTGCCGCGCCCGATCCGCCTCCAGGGCGTGTTCGTGGCGGATCCGGAGATCAATCGGGTCACCGACCACTGGCGTCGGCAGGTGGACGGCGAGCCGCGCTACGACCTCTCGATCGTGACCTCGGACGAGGAGTCCTCGGGCAACGTCAGCGAGATGCCCGAGGAGGAGGGGGACCGGCTCCTCATGGATGCCGTCGCCGTGATCCGGGAGTACGATCGTGCCTCGGCGTCGCTCCTGCAGCGGCGCCTCAAGGTCGGCTATGCGCGGGCCGCCCGGATCATCGACCAGCTCGAGGCGCGCGGCTACGTGGGGGCGTTCGACGGGTCGAATGCCCGGATGGTCCTCCGCCGTGACGACGGGGTGGCCCTCGACGACGAGGACGGTGCATGACGGCTCGCGACGACGCACGGCGAGGGCGAGCTGAGGCGCGCGGCGGTGACCGCGCCTATGCGCCCGAGTCCGGCCCCACGCTCCCGGAGCGGCTGGTGGCCGCCCGCGAGCGCAAGGGCGTGGACCTGCTGCGCGCCGAACGCGAGACCAAGATCCGCGCCCGGTACCTCGCGGCTCTCGAGGCCGGCGACTACGCGGACCTCCCCGGCGCGGTGTACACGAAGGGCTTCCTGCGCAACTACGCGATCTACCTCGGGCTCGACCCCGAGGACGTGACCCGCCAGTGGAAGCGCGAGCGAGGCGACCTCTCGCTGCCGTCGGAGCCGGTGCTCACCGTCCCGCGGGCGCTCGAGGCGCCGCGCCAGGGTCTCACCGTCTCGCCGGTGCTGGTGGTGGCGGGCCTGCTGGTGGTGCTCATCGCCGCCTTCGGCGTCTACATGGGCGTCCAGCTGCTGCGGTACGCGAAGCCGCCGTCCATCACGGTCACGGACCCGGCGCAGGCGGTGATCACGGTCAGCGACGGGACGACCTCGTACACGCTCCAGGGGATGTCCATCCCGGGGGCCGCCATCACCATCGCCGACCCTGGTCTGGACCAGCCGTATCGCGTCAACGCGGACGACACGGGCCGCTGGACCGCGGACGTCCAGCTTCGCCGCGGGCGCAACGAGTTCGACGTGAGCGCGGTGGACCCGGAGACGGGCAAGTCCTCCGACTCGACGGTGCGCCTGTTCATCACCGTCCCGGTGACCGCGGTGGAGGCGCCCCAGCTGACGCTCAACTCGCCCGCGGACGGGGCCCAGTTCTCCAATGGCGCGATCCCCGTCAACGGCACCACCACCAACGCCGCCAAGGTCATCGTCACGGCGAACCGGGTGACGGTGGCCGGGACGGCCCCCTCGGCCAAGCCCGCCGCGTCCGGCAGGCCCACCCCATCGCCCAAGCCCACGGCGTCGCCCGCGCCCGCCCCGTCGTCCTCGGCAGCGCCCGGGCCCTCGCCCGATGTGGGCCCGGTGTCGGTGGACGTAGCCCCGGACGGGTCGTTCGAGACACCGCTCAACCTCTCCGCCGGCAGCTGGCAGGTGGTCGTGACCGCCGTTTCAGCCGACGGCAAGACGAACACGCAAACGCGCCAGATCTCGATCCAGTACCAGGGAGCCAACCTCGTGGTGCAGGTCAAGGGCGCCCGGGCGTGGCTCAAGGTCTGGGTGGACGGCGTGCTGTCGCCGGTCACCGGGGCTGCCGGCGTCGTCTACGACCCGGGCAAGGTGCTCACGTTCTCGGGCCAGCACTCGGTGGAGGTGCGGACCGGCAACTCCAGCGCCACCTACTTCACGCTCAACGGGCAGAGCCTCGGGCGCATGTCCGCGTCCGGCGGTCCCGAGACGTGGCTGTTCGCACCTCCGAACGCCCCCCAGCAGACGAACCGGACCTGACATGCCCGACCCGCTGGCCGAGCACGCCCGCCGCCTTCAGGACGCGTGCCGGGCGCGAGGCCTGACCGTGGCCACGGCCGAGTCTTGCACGGGGGGGCTGGTGGCGCACCTCATCACCGAGGTGCCGGGCTCGTCGGGCTACTTCCGCGGCGGCGTGGTGGCCTACAGCGACGACGTCAAGCGGGATGCGGTTGGCGTGGCGGATGCCGTGCTCCGCGTCCACGGTGCCGTCTCCGCCCAGGTGGCGGTTGCCCTGGCCGAGGGCGTCCGAGGGCGGCTCGGGGCGGACCTGGGCGTGGGCGTGACCGGTGTCGCGGGGCCGGACGGTGGCTCCGAGGCCAAGCCCGTCGGCCTCGTGTACGTGGCCGTCGCGGGGGGCGGCGCGCCCGTCGTGCGGCGGTTCTCCTGGGCGCGCGACCGCGAGGGCAACAAGCGCGCGAGCGCCGAGGCCGCCCTGAGGCTCCTGCTCGAGGCCGCCGAGGCGCGCGGGTGAGCGTTCGCGACCAGCGCGACATCGGCGCGGGACTGGCGCCTGCACGGCCGTCTCGCCCCATCGTGCCCGGCGAGCGCATTCACGTGCTCGGGGCGCAGGGCGCGGGGGCCTCGGCGGCGGCGATCCTGGCCGCCCTTGCCGGCGCCGATGTGGACGGCTGCGACCCGGGCGGGCCGGGGCAGTACAGCCCGGGGCTCGCCGCAGCCGGGGTGGCCGTGGCGCCCGGGCATGACGCCGCCCACGTGCTGGGCGCGCGTCGGCCCGCGCGGCTGGCGGTGACCAAGGCCCTCACGGCCATCGACCCCGACAACCCGGAGCTGGCGGCCGCGCGGGTCGCGGGGGTGCCGGTGGAACCGTGGCAGCAGGTCGTGGCGGACGCAGCCCACGGCCGGCTGCTGATCGGGGTGGCTGGCACGCACGGCAAGAGCACGACGTCCGGCTGGCTCGTGCACACGCTGGCCGCCGTCGGGGCAGACCCGGGCGCCTTCGTGGGCGCGCTCCTGACGGCTGACCTCACGGGCCTGGGCGTGGCGGCCACGGCCCGCAAGGGTGCCGGGCCGACATTCGTGGTGGAGGCCGACGAGTACGCGGGCAACTTCGACGCCTACCGCCCCGGCATCATCGTCCTCACGTCCGCCGAGTGGGATCACCCGGACGTGTTCGCGGACCGCGCGGCGGTGATCGCCGCGTTCGAGGGCTGGATTCGCCGTGCCGCCGAGGGCGCGGGGGCGGGGGAGCGGCCGCCGGTGCTCGTTGCCAATGTCGGCGACGCGGGGGTGGCGGAGCTGGTCGCCCGGCTCGCGGACTGGCCCGGCCGGATTCTGCGCACCGCGCTGGACGCCGACCCCGGCGACGCGGACGTTGTGGGCGAGATCATCGGCTCCGACCCCGACGGCACGACGCTGCGGGTCGCGGAAGGCTCCCGGGCGCACCGCGTGCGGCTCCTCACCGCAGGTCGCCACAACGCCGCCAATGCCCTCGGCGTGGTGGGCGCATGCCTGGCGGCCGGCTACCGGCTCGAGGCGATCCTGCCCGCCCTCGCCACGTTTCACGGCGTGGGCCGGCGCCTGGAGCGGAAGGGCGAGGCTGCTGGGGTCCTGGTGTTCGACGACTACGCCCACCACCCCACGGCCATCCGCGCCACGCTGGCCGCCGTCCGCCAGCGCGCGCCCGGGCGCCGCGTCTGGGCCGTCTACGAGCCGCTCACCTTCCACCGCACGGCGGCGCTGCTGGACGAGTTCGCCGCTTCCCTCGCCGAGGCCGACGCGGTTGCCATCGCCGACATCTGGGCGGGCCGCGACCCGGACACGACCGTCGCCTCCGCGGCTGGCCTGGCGGATGCGGTGGCCCGGCACGACCCGTCGATCCGCGTGGCCGCCCCCGGGAGCGTCGAGGCGACCGCACGCTGGCTGGCCGGCGAGGTGCGGCCGGGCGACGCGGTCCTGGTCATGGGCGGCGGCCGGTCGTACCGCATCGGCGAGCGGCTGCTGGAGCTCCTGGGGCCGCGATGACGGTGACCTACGCCGACGCCGGCGACCTGCTCGAGGCGCTCGTCCGTGCGCGCGTGGGGCACCACGGGGACGCGCTCGCCGCCCTGTTCGCGCCGGACGCCGAGGTTGCGCCGGACCCGTTCGCCCCGCCGCTCGTCGGGGACAACGCGCTGCGGGCATACTTGCTGGCGGCGGCGGCCGCCGAGCGCCTGTACGACCTGGCGATCGAGCGGCACTGGGTCTCGGGGGACGCGGTTCTCGCCGCCTGGCATGCGAGCTGGACGCGTCACCAGGACGAGGCGCACGTCCGGCAGGCGGGGTTTCTCGCCGCCGATGTTGACCGGGACGGGCGCATCCGGCGGCTGCGGCTGTGGACGGTGACCCGCGAGCGCCTCGCGGGCTGAAGGGAGCACGGATGGCGGGCGAGGTCTCGTTCGACGTGGTGTCGGACTTCGACGAGCAGGAGCTCCGCAACGCGCTCGACCAGGTCCGGCGCGAGGTGGTGCAGCGCTATGACCTCAAGGGCGCCCACGTGGAGCTGGCCCAGGAGAAGACGCGGCTCGTGCTGGTGACCGACAGCGAGATGCACGCCAAGTCCGTGCGCGACCTCGTGGAGTCCAAGGCCGTGCGGCGGAACCTGTCGCTCAAGATCTTCGCCTGGGGCGAGGTCCAGCCGGCCGGCGGCAACCGGGTGCGCCAGGAAATCGAGCTCCGCCGCGGCCTCTCGGACGAGCTGGCGCGCAAGATCGTCAAGCTGATCCGGGACGAGTTCCCGAAGGTCCAGCCCCGAGTCCAGGGCGACGCCGTCCGGGTGGCGGGCAAGAGCAAGGACGAGCTCCAGCGCGTGATCGGACGTCTCCGGGAGCTCGACGAGGACGTGCCGCTCCAGTTCGAGAACTACCGCTAGGAGGAGCCCGATGCCCGGAGCCAAGAACGCCCGCACCCTGATGGCGATCGTCGCGGCGATCGTGATCATCGGGATGGTCGCCGCGTTTATGCTGGGTCCCGCCACCATCGCACAGCGCTAGCGCTAGCGCCCAGGAACCAACACGCCCCGGCGCCGGACGGACCGCCGTCCCCGCCGGCCTATGGAGGTCGACATGTCGGACGCCGAAGGCCAGCAGCCCGTGGACCAGAACCCGCCGGACGGCAGTGCGGTGCCGGAGGATGCGGCCGGGGGTGAGCCCACCGCTGAGGCATCTGCTGCGCAGGCCGCTGACGGGTTCGAGACTCAGGTTCCGGCCGAGGCGCCCGAGGCTGTTGCGGCGCCCGGGGCCGCCGAGGCGCCTGCCGGCGACGTGCCGGGCGAGGCTGAGTTCCTCGGCGCGCCGCCCGCCGAGGAGGCGCCCGAGGCTGCCGAGGCCGCCGAGGCGCCCGAGGCCGCCGACGACGCGGAGATGGAGCTCCCCGAGCCCGCGAGCCTGGCCACCGTGGCCGAGTTGGTTGCCGCCACCCTGCGGGCTGCCGGAGTCCGACTTGCGTTCACGGTCCCCGGCGAGAGCTTCCTGCCCGTCCTCGACGCTCTCCATGCCGCGGGGATCCGCGTGATCGCCACCCGGCACGAGGGCGCGGCTGCGATGGCTGCCGAGGCGTACGGCCAGCTGACGGGTCGTCCAGCCGTCTGCCTGGGAACGCGAGCGGTGGGCGCGGCCAACCTGTCCATCGGTGTCCACACCGCCACGGCGGACTCGTCGCCCATGTTCGTCCTGGTGGGCGACGTGGAGCGCGGCGTCCGCGGGCGCGAGGCCTTCCAGGAGGTGGACCTTGTGGCAACCGTCGGTCGTCTGGCCAAGTGGGCCGGGCGGATCGACGATGCGGAGACCGCGGCGGCCACGCTCGAGGCGGCGACCCGGGCGGTCCTGGAGGGTCGGCCCGGCCCTGCGCTCCTGGCGCTGCCGGAGGACGTGCTCGACCTTCCCCTGCCTGAGGGCACCAGGGCGCCGGTCGTCCGCCCGCACCCCGACCTGCCGCCCATGTCGGATGTCCGAGCGGTCCTGCACGAGCTTGCCGGCGCCGAGCGCCCGCTGATCCTGGCCGGGGCGGGCGTGCTTCGTGCACGCTGCTCGAACGATCTGGTCCGCCTGGCGGAGCTGCTCCACGTTCCCGTGGTGTCCTCCTGGCGCCGCGGCGACGTGATCCCCAACGATCACCAGCTCTACCTGGGCATGACTGGGTTCGGGAGCCCGGCGTCCGTTCGGGAGCGCATCGGAGCGGCCGATGTGCTGGTCGTGATCGGCTCGCGGCTGTCCGAGCCGACCACCTTCGGCTACGCGCTGCCAGCTCCCGGGCAGCGCTGGATCCACATCGACGTCGAGCCGCGCACGCAGGCCGTGGGCGGGACGCCCGCGCCGGTGATGGCGATCCGCGCGGACGCCCGAGCCTTCCTGCGGGCGGCCACGGCCCGGCTCAAGGACGCGGTCCTGCTGGCCGAGCCGCTGGCCAAGCGGGATCTCCACAACGCCGCCGACCGCTCCGCCTACGAGGCCGCATCGTCGGTGGACCACCACCCGTGGAGCGGTCCCGGGGCGAATCCGGGCAAGGTGATCGCGGAGCTGCGACGGCTGCTGCCCGAGGACGCCATCCTCACCACCGACGCCGGCGCTTTTGGGGGCTGGGCCGCTCGAGGGTTCCGGTTCCGGCGCCCCGGCACGTTCCTCGGCCCCACCTCGGGCGCCATGGGGTATGCGTTCCCGGCGGCGATGGCGGCGGCGATCGTCCACCGTGAACGGCGCGTCGTGGCGCTGGTGGGAGACGGCGGCATGGGCATGACGCTCGCGGAGCTGGAGACGGCGGTCCGCGAGGGCGCGCACGTGGTCGCGATCGTGTTCGACAACCAGCGGTTCGGCATGATCCGCGACCACCAGGAGCGTCGCGGGAGCCCGGCGACCCCGGGGACCGACCTCGGCCCGCTCGACTTCGCCGCCGCCGCGCGCGCCTGTGGGGCCCGGGGCGTGCGCGTGGACACCGATCTGGCGTTCGAGCCCGCGCTCCGGACCGCGCTGGCAGCGTCCGGCCCCACCCTGATCCACGTGCTGGTGGACCGTCGCTGGGTCAGCGTTGACCAGCCGGCGACCGAGGCTTGAGCCGCCCCACGCTCCACATGGTGCCGGAGGTCGTCTGGGCGTCGCGTGATCCGCGCGCGCCCTACGCCCCGGCCGCCTTTGCCGAGGAGGGGTTCATCCACTGCACCGACGGTGACAGCGGCATGGTGGCGACCGCCAACCGCTTCTACCGGGACGACCCGCGGCCGTTCCTGGTGCTGACCGTGGACCTTGACCGGACCGGCAGCCCGTGGCGATTCGACGACCCGGACGAGCGGTACCCGCACATCTACGGGACGATCGCCCCCGCGGCCGTGCTCGCGGTGCGGCGCATGGCCCGGCAGCCCGACGGCACGTTCTCCGGGATCGCCGAGGACACCGCGGCGGCCGGCGGCTGAGATGCCTCCCGGCCGCTCTACGGCCGCGCTCCGCCCTACGTGTCGAACGCGGGCGCGTCGCGCGGGATGAACCACCAGGCGAGCAGCGACGAGAGCGCGGCCACGGCGATGGCCACGCCCATGGCGAGCGCCGGGCCCAGGGTCACCAGCTGCCCGCCGATCGCGGCGCCGACGGGGTAGCCGAGGAAGTTGAGCGACATGGAGACCGCGAAGGCCCGCCCGAGCCACGCCGGATCCGTCCGCCGCTGCCGCAGCGTGAACATCGCGACGTCCATGGGCC
>JAKAMV010000407.1 GCA_021812735.1 Chloroflexota bacterium
CGGGCGCCTCACCCTGGGGCCAGCACCGAACGTTCCGACCGCGCTCCGCTTCGTCGACCAGCCGATCGGCGGCGCGGCCGGCGCGCCGTGGCCCGTGCAGCCGGTGGTGGCGGTACTGGACGCGCGCGGCCAGCGGGTGGCGACCGGGCCGGGGGCCACGCTCGCGGTGACGCTCAGCGCGAGCGCCGGTGCCGGGCCGACTGGGGCCACCTTGACGTGTGCGGGCGGCACGACCACGCTGGCGGTCGCCGGCTTGGCGCGCTTCATCGGTTGTTCGATCGGAGGAGCAGCCGGCGGGGTCGTGCTGACCGCGTCCGCGTCCGGGCTGACGCCCGCGACGACGGGCGCGTTCGACGTGGTCGCGGCGGGCACCCCGGCTCCGACACTCACGCTCACCCCGAGCGCTCGCACGATCACGTGGGCCTCTGGCGTCACGCTGGCGGTACAGCTGGACGTGCCGGCGGGCGGTCCGGCGGCCGATGGCCGGCAGGTCGACCTGCAGGCGTCAGCCGACGCTCTCTCGTGGGAGACCATCGCGACCCTGACGACCGCGGGCGACGGACGGGCGGCCGCCATCTACCGCCCGGTCACGAACCTCTGGTACCGGGCGATCCTGCGTCCCACGGCCGACCTCGCGGCCGCAGCTTCGCCGCCGGTGCGGGTCGTGGTGCGGCAGATCGCGCTGCTGCGGCCGACGAACAGCGGCGCGACAGCGGTGGTGGCACGCGGCACCACGGTGACGTTCAGCACCACGGTTCGCCCCTCGCGACCGGAGCTGCCGGTGCCGGTCGTCACGTACCAGGTCTACCGTGCGGTGGCCGGCGGCTGGGCGCTCGCGGCGCAGGTGCGGGCCGCGACCAGCGCTTCGGGGGTGGCCACGCTGATCTGGCGCTTCTCGACCTCCGGTACCTGGTACGTGCGCGCGGCGGCGATCCCGACCCCACTCAACGCCAATAGCGTGTGGAGCCCGCCGGTGCGGTACGCCGTGCGCTGACCGACGGTGGCCTGGGCCGCGTCGACGTGCCGTCGGCCGGGCACGTTCCGTCAGGCGCGGCCGCGATGCAGCAGGCCGAACCGTCGTCGAGGCGCCTCTATGGCCTCGCCCGGCTGGACCGTCCCCGACACGATCGAGGCGAGACGCGCCAGCCGTTCTGCGGAGTCCGAGCGTGGGGCAGCGCGCAGGACCGGCACCCCCTCGTTCACGGCGCGGGCGAAGAGCAGGTCGTGGTGCGGCAACTCGAGGGCGACGCTGGTGCCGAGCGAGTCTTCGATGTCGGCCCGCCTGAGCGGCTCGTGGGCGAACAAGTGATTCACCACGTGCAGCGTCCGATCCGCCAGGCGGTGTTCGCCCAGCACCTGCTCCACCGAGACGAGCGCGCGCAATGACGGGATCTCCGGGAGCGTGACCAGCACGATGCGGTCCGCTGCCGCGAGCAGCGCCAGCGTGCGCGAGCCGAGCGTGGCCCCGGCGTCCGCGACCACGAACACGTACGTGGCGCGCAGCGCATGGATGGCGGCGGCCAGATCGTCCGCGCCGAGCCGGTCCGCCTCTTCCGGGTCGTCGGGCAGGAAGAAGACGTCGAGGACGTCCGCGTATCGTTCGGCGATCGCGCGCACCCCGTCCTCGGAGGGGTCGGCCAGCAGATCGGCGATCTGGTGCCGTGGCTTCAGGTCGAGGTGCGTGGGGACCTGCCCGAGCGGGACCGCGAGGTCGACCAAGGCCACCCGGCCGGGCTGCCGTTCCGCGAGGCCGAGGGCGACGTTCACGGCGATGGTCGTCGTCCCTACACCGCCTTTGGCGCCGAAGAACGCGACAACCTGGTGCTGCCGCGTCGTGACCGTGGGCTCCCGGGCTACCGGCGCGGCACCGCCGGAGTGGCGGTACCGCAGGGTCAGGGCATCGACCCGGGCTTCGAGCTCCCGCGCGTCGAAGGGGCGGACGATCACGTCGTCGGCACCCGCCTCGAGGAGACGCACGCGTTCGTCCACGTCCTTCGTCTGGGCGAAACAGAGGATCGGCAGGGGAGCCAGCACCGGGTCGGCTCGCACGTCGCGGACGAGCGCTGCCGCGTCGTCGCCGTCGCCGGCGATGTCGATCAGGAGCACAGCGTGGCCGGCGGCCTGTTCGAGCCACGCCGCGCGGTCGGCCGCGACGGCGAGCGTGTGACCGGCGTGGCGCAGGATCCCCCCGATCCGGTCGGCCTCGGCCGGGTCGGCCTCGAGCAGCAGGATCGAGCTGGCGGGCACGGTCACCTCCGGGGCGGGTGTGGACAGTACGCACCAGTCTAGCAGCGGCCCTGGTGCTATACTCCGCCGGTCCTTTCGGCTTCGCCGGCCGATCATGCCCTCGTGGCTACCGATCCCGAGCGGGGCGTATCCCACAGGAAGGAGAATCCTGGCGCATGCGCCGTTACGAACTCATGCTCGTCGTCCGGCCGGACCTGGCCGACGACCGTGTCCAGGCGACGCTGGACCGTATCACGCGCTCGATCAGCGCGGCCGAGGGCCAGTTGGTCAAGGTGAGCCCCTGGGGCCGCCGTCGGCTGGCCTACCAGATCGGCCAGTTCCGCGAAGGGTCGTACTACCTCGTGCTCTTCGACGCCCCGCCGGCCGCTGTCGAGGAGATCGAGCGCGGCCTCCGCATCACCGAGGAGCTGCTGCGCTACCTGGTCACCCGCGTCGAGCGACCCGCGGCGCGCCGCCCTGAGATCGAGGTCGCGCCGCCCGAGGAGGAGGAAGAGCCGGAGGGCGAGTTCATCGACGAGTCGGAGACCGAGGCGGCACCGGCCGCCATCGAGTAGCGCCGCCGGGCCGCGAGCGGGAGGGCCGCCATGTCGCTCAACAAGTGCATGATCATCGGCAACCTCGGGCGCGACCCCGAGATGCGCTATACGCCCAACGGTCAGGCCGTGACCCAGTTCACGGTGGCGGTGAACCGGAACTTCAAGGCCGCGAACGGTGACTGGCAGGAGGAGACGGAATGGTTCCGCGTGGTGGCTTGGGGGCCGCTCGCGGAGCGCACCGCGGAGTACCTGCGCAAGGGCCGCAAGGTCTACGTGGAGGGCCGGCTCCAGACTCGCCAGTGGGAGGACCGCGAGGGTCAGAAGCGGTACACCACCGAGCTGGTCGCGCAGACCGTGACGCCGCTCGACGCGCGTCCGCGCGAGGAGGGCGAAGCCGCTGAACCCGCGGCGGCCCGCCCCGCGCGTCGTGAGCCGGCCGCGGCCGGCGAGACCAGCGACGAACCATACACCGACCTCGACGACCTGCCGTTCTGAGTGCCCAGGCGCCGGCATCGGAACTGACGTCAGCCGATCACACGAGAGGATCCTGAACTGTGCCGCCTGCCAAGTCGAAGAAGCGAGACGACTACTACCGCGATCGCCGCCGGCGCAAGGTCTGCGCGTTCTGCGCCGACAAAGCGTCGATGATCGACTACAAAGAGGTCAACCGCCTGCGCCGCTACCTGTCGGAGCGGGCCAAGATCGAGCCGCGTCGCAAGACCGGCACGTGCGCCGCACATCAGCGCCAGCTGTCGGTGGCACTGAAGCGCGCCCGGCACGTCGCCCTGCTGCCGTACGCTCCCCAGCACCTGCGCCCCTGACGCCCACGGTGCCAGGGGCCGCGGCGCCTGAGCCCAGCGGCGCGTCCGCGCCCGCAGGACTGGTGGTCGTGACGGCCCTCCGGCCGACCACGCGATAGGGCGGGCGTGCCCATGGACGTCATACTGCTGGTCGCGGCGCTCGCCGTGATCCTGCTCGGCGCCGAGCTCTTCACGAACGGCGTCGAATGGATGGGCCACCGGCTCGACCTCGCCGAGGGCGCGGTGGGCAGCGTGCTCGCCGCGGTCGGCACGGCGATGCCGGAGACCATGATCCCGCTCGTGGCGATCGTGCTGGGCGCGCAGACCGGTCACCCGCACGAGGCCGGGATCGGTGTCGGCGCGATCCTGGGGGCCCCCTTCATGCTCTCCACCCTGGCCATGCTGGTGACCGGCATCGCGGTGCTGTTGCGGGCTCGGGCGCGCGGGGGCGATGACGGTCTGCTGGTGGATCCGGTCGTGATCGGCCGGGACGTGCGGCACTTCGCGCTTGCGTACGCGCTGGCGATCGGAGCCGCGTTCCTGCCGAGCTCACTCGCCTCCGGCAAGCTGCTGGTCGCCGCGTTCCTGCTCGGCATGTACGTCTGGTACGTGCGCGCGCATCTGGGCGCCGCACGCTCGGAGGAGGCAGGCGAGGGACTGCGCCCGCTGCGGTTCCGCCACCTGGATCAGGGGCGCGGCGAGCGTCCACCGCGTCTGCGGCTGATCAGCCTGCAGGTAGCGGCTGCGCTCTGCGCCATCGTCGGTGGCGCCGTCATCTTGGTGGACGCGGTCAGTCAGCTCGCCTCGACCGTCGGTGTGGACCCCACGATCGTGACCCTTGTGATCGCCCCGATCGCCACCGAGCTGCCCGAGAAATTCAACAGCGTGATCTGGATCCGCCAAGGGAAGGACACACTCTCGATGGGCAACATCACCGGGGCGATGGTCTTCCAGAGCTGCATCCCGACGGTGGTGGCGTTGGTGCTCGCCGCCGACGCCTGGACCGTGACGCCGACGTCGCTGCTCAGCTTCGCGTCAGCCGGGATCGCCTTCGCCTCGACGGCGGCGATCTTCCTGCCCATGCTGCGGCGGGATCGCCTGACCGGGCGCGGGTTGCTGGCGGGCGGCGCCTTCTACGCGCTCTACCTCGCGCTCGTCGGCGGTTCGCTCGCCGGCCTCGTCTGACGCGGGTGCGCGGGTGGGAGCGCGGCGTATACTCGCCGCATGTTGACCGAAGACGTTTCCCGCACCTCCTCATCGCCTTCGGACGCGCAGCCGGGCGTGCCCGCCTCCATCTGCTATCTGAACGGCGCATTCATCCCGCTTGCCGACGCCAACGTCAACATCATGACCCACGCCTTCATGTACGGGACGGCGGTGTTCGAAGGGATCCGGGCGTACTGGAACCCCGACGAGGGGCAGCTCTACGCGCTGCGCCTGACCGACCACTTCCGACGCATGGCCGACTCCTGCCGGATCCTCTTCATGGATCCGCCGGGGCCGGTCGACGAGCTGGTCGCCCTGACGGTCGACCTGCTGCGGCGCAATGGCTTCCGCGAGGACGCCTATGTCCGACCGTCTGTCTACAAGTCGACCCGGGCGATCGGGGTGCGGCTGCACAACCTGGACCAGGGCTTCTACATCCTGGCGATCCCGTTCGGTGACTACATCGACACCACGCACGGCATCCGCACGCAGACCGTCTCGTGGCGGCGTGTCAGCGATCAGTCGCTCCCGGCCCGGGCGAAGATCGTCGGCGCGTACGTGAACTCCGCGTTTGCCAAGACCGAGGCGCAGCTGGTGGGAGCCGATGAGGCGATCGTCCTGACCGCAGACGGGCATGTCTCGGAGGGCAGCGCTGAGAATCTCTTCATGGTGCGCCGTGGGGAGCTCGTCACGCCCCCCGTCACCGATGACATCCTCGAGGGGATCACCCGAGCCGGGATCATCGAGCTCGCGGAGCGCGAGCTCGGCCTGCGGGTCGTGGAGCGGCAGATCGATCGCACCGAGTTGTACGTGGCGGACGAGCTCTTCCTGTGCGGCACCGGGGCACAGGTCTCGCCCGTCACGGAAGTCGATCACCACCTGATCGGCGAGGGAGAGATCGGGCCGATCACACGGCGGCTCGAAGACGCCTACTTCGACGCGGTACGCGGACGGCTCCCGGCCTACCGCCATTGGCTCACACCGATCTACTAGACGCGAACCGCTCTGGATAGACCGTCGGGGGTCGGGACGCCGCACTCCCGCTACCATCGCCTGCTCGAGATCCTCCCGGGAGCCGTCACCTGGCTCCTGATCCTCGCGCCGATCGCGCTCAGTTTCTGGTTCCCAGCGCTCGTCGCGTGGTTCGTGCTGAGCTTCGATTTCTATTGGCTCTACAAGGCGGTCGTGCTGATCGTCAGCGTCTCGATCACCTACCTGCGCATTTGCGATGTGCAGGCCGCCGACTGGCCCGCGCAGCTCGAGGGCCTGCGCGACCTGCCCGGGCGCGAACGGGTGCTGGAGGACCGCATCGTGCGGATCCGGGCACGGGTCCGCGAGCTCGAGCGGACCGGCGAACGGCTGGCCGCGCGCGGTGGGCGCCGCGAGCTGCGTCGACTCGAGCACGAACTCCTCACCGTCAAACGACTGCTCGCCAGTGGGATCGAGCCACTCGACCCGCGGCGTCTGGTGCAGGTGGCGCTCATCCCCACCTACACCGAGCCGTACGAAAAGCTGGAGGCGACGGTGCGGGCGCTGGCGGAGGCGGACTGGCCGACCGAACGGAAGCTCGTGGCGATCATCACCCGCGAGACCGACCTCCCGGGCCGCGAGAACGTGGCCCGCCTGCGGGCAGTCTTTGGGGACCGCTTTGCGCACTTCTTCCACATCCTGGACCCGCTCGAACCCGGGATCGTGATCGGCAAGTCGAGCGCCATGGCGTACGGCGGTCGGTGGCTGTACCGCCGGCTGGCGGAGCTCGGCTACGACCCCGCGTTGGTGATCGTCACCGACCTCGACTCCGACTACCGCGTGCATCCGCAATACTTCAGCTATCTGGCGCATCGGTTCGCCACCGATCCGGAGCGCCTCCACCGGCTCTACCAGCCGATCCCGATGTTCCACAACAACCTCTGGGAGGTGCCACTCGCCGTGCGGCTGACGGCGGTCAGCGCGACGCACGTGCAGATGTGGCGTTCGCTCACGCCGGAGCGGCTGGTGAGCTTCAGCTCGTACGCGGTGAGCCTCAGGACGGTGCACGAGGTGGGCTACTGGGCCACCGACGCGATCCCCGAGGACTCGCGGTTCTACTGGAAGAGTTTCTTTACGTACGCGGGTACGTTCCGCGCTGAGCCGCTCTTCATCCCGATCTACGGGGACGCGGTGCGTGCCCGGACGTACCCGCGCACGCTGTACCAGCAGTACACGCAGATCCGCCGCTGGGCGTGGGGCGTCACGGACATCCCGTACTACATCCATCACGCGCTGACGCACCCGGAGATCCCCCTCCGTGTGCGGTTGCACCGGCTCGCGGACCTCTGGTCGGACCACATCAACTGGGCCATCGCGCCCTACGTGCTGCTCTTCGGGTCGAGTCTCCCGCTGCTGATCAGCAACCAGTTCGGCCACTCCGAGTTCGCGCAGACGACGCTCGGGCACAACCTGCCCGTCTATGCCGCCTGGATGCTGACCGGGGCGTTCTGCTGTCTGCTGATCTTGATCTTCATCGAGGATCGGATCGCGCCGCCGCGGCCGGCGTCCTGGGGGCTGCTGCGGCGCGCGCTCGTCTATGTGCAGTGGCTGGCGGTGCCCGCTGTGGGCATGATCTTCAGCAATCTGCCGGCGCTGGACGCGCAGACGCGGCTGATGACGGGGCGACGGCTGGAGTACCGGGTGACGGAAAAGGTTTGAGGGATCGGCGCCGCGCCCGCCACGCGGCGCGCCCTAGCCGCCCGGGACCGCGAGTTGCGGCGTCCTTCGGCCGGTGATCACGACGACGTCGGCGCCCAGGGTCGGGTCGCTCGCCGTCCGGATCGTCACGCCGAAGGTCGCCTGCAGGACGCGCACGGTCTCGGGCATCTTGGCCTCGGCGCCGTTGTAGAACGTGACGACCGTGTTGGCGTAGTCGAGACGATCGGCCCGCCCGCCGTTCGCGGAGGGCACGACGGCCTTGAGCCCCAGGTAGGTCAAGTACGCGGCGGTGGCCGTCGCCTGGCCGTTCACGCCCGACCCGTTCTCTACGAGTACCCGGGCGTTCTCGGCGGCGAGCTTGGTCCGCGATTCGACGAGCGAGGGGCTGCTCGAGAAGGCCTGCATCACCGCCTGCCGGATCGCCGTGACATTCGGATGCAGCCAGTAGTGGACCACGCACTCCGCGGGCGGGCACTGCACGGCGTAGTCGGGCGGGGTGAACACGTAGGAGTGCAGGTTGGTCGTGTCCGTCTTCTCGATCAGCGAGACGAGCTGCGGTAGTTGGTCCCTCGGGAAGTCCGTGTGGACCGCGTCGCGCAGCGCCCGGCCGAGCGCATCGAGCTTGTTCGGGTCCAGGAAGCTCAGCACATCGGTCTGCTGGCGGATCGAGGTGATCACGCGCTGCTGGCGCTGCGAGCGGTCGAAGTCCGACGTCGCGTGGCGGGAGCGCGCATAGGCGAGCGCCTCTTCGCCGTCCATGTGTTGGATCCCGGGCGGGATGTACAGCTTGATCGCCCCCCGGCCGTTGTCGGTCGGATAGTC
>JAKAMV010000408.1 GCA_021812735.1 Chloroflexota bacterium
TTCCGATCTGGGCGGCTCGTCGCCATCAGCGGCAGCCAGGCCGCGTCGCGCCCGGACACGCCCTGGGCCGCGGTGGTCCACAACGGCCTCGCGTTCGGGCCGCAGCCCGAGGCCCACCGGGGCCCGGACCTCGCGTTCGTGGGCCGGGTGGACCCCGCCAAGGGAATCGTGGAGGCGATGGAGATCGCGCAGCGGGCGGGCCGCCGCCTGCGCATCGCCGCCAGGGTCGGCATCCGGTCGCGGGAGCGCGCCTACGACGACGAGGTGTTCCGGCCAGCCCTGCGGCGCGCCGGGCGCGCCGTCGAGTACCTGGGCGAGCTGACCGGCCCGGAGCGCGACCGCCTGCTCGCCGAGAGCTTCGCGACGGTGATGCCCATCGCCTGGCCCGAGCCCTTCGGCCTCGCGGCGATCGAGTCGCTCGCCTGCGGCACGCCGGTCGTGGCGAGCGCGCTCGGCGCGCTGCCGGAGATCGTCCGCGACGGCGTGGACGGCTTCCTCGCGTTCGGCGTGGACGCCCTGGCCGCCCGCGTGGACGCCTGCGACCGCCTGGACCGGGGCGCCATCGCGCGCGATGCCCGCGACCGGTTCTCGGCCGCGCGCATGGCCGACGGGTACGAGGCGGTCTACCGCGCGGCCGTGGGCGACCCCCCGGCCTGACGCCCGCTACCGGTCCCGGAGCCGCGCGCCCGTCGGGTCGTACGGCGGCGCCGCCATGACCCACGCCTGGCGGGGATCGCCCAGCACCTCCACCGTCAGCGGCGGCCGCGCCGCGGCCACCTCGCGGTCCACGTAGCCGAGCGCGAGGCTCGTCTGGACGAAGTGGCCCCAGCCGCCCGAGGTCACCTCGCCCACCAGCCTCCCGTCGAGCCGGATCGGGTCGCCGGCCGTGGCGTCGGCATCCGCGGCGCGGACGCGCAGCATGACCAGGCGGCGCGCAGGCCCGGCCTCGCGATCGCGGAGCGCCGCCTCGCGCCCCACGAACTCGCCCTTGTCGTACGCGACGTAGCGGTCCAGGCCGCACATCGCGGGCGTGACGTGGTGGCGGTACTCCGTGGCCCACAGGCCGTAGCCCTTCTCGAGCCGCAGCGCGTCGAGCGCCCGATCGCCCACCAGCCGCAGACCGTACAGCTGGCCCGCCTCGAGCAGGGCTTCGAGCAGCGCCAGGTGGCGGTCCCGCGGCACCACGATCTCGTAGCCCAGTTCGCCCGTCAGCGAGATCCGCCCGACCACGGCCTCCGTGCCCACGATCCCGATCGGTCGGATCCCCATGAAGGGGAGGCCCTCGGACGTGAGGTCGGCCGAGGGGTCGTCCGCGGCCAGCGCGGCCAGCACCGAGCGGGCGGCCGGGCCCGCGATCCCGAAGCCCATCAGGTCGTCGGTCACGTTGCGCAGGCGCACGCCGCTCGCGGGCAGGTAGGCCCCGAACCAGCGCATGTGCCACGCCTGGAGGTGGTACGAGGCGGTGAGCCAGAACCGGTCCGGCTCGAGCCGGGTGACCGAGAGGTCGCCCATGAGATGGCCCGAGGGTGCCAGCATCGGCGCCAGCCTGATGCGACCCGTGGCCGGCAGCCGGCCCGCCAGCAGCCCGTCGAGCCAGGCTGCGGCACCCGGCCCGCTCACCTCGTAGCGCGCGTTGCCGGCGATCTCGAACGCGCCGACGGCGGTCCGCACCGCGTGCACCTCGGCCGATGCCGGGCAGGTGGCCGGCCGGCCGAGACCTGGCCGCGCCTCGAAAGCGGGGTCGGCGGGCACGAACTTGACCACCTCCAGGCCCCAGTTGACGCCGTGGCGGGCGCCCTCCTCCACGAGCCGCTCGTGGGCTGGCGTCGTCTTGAGCGGCCGGCCGGCGGGCAACTCCTCGCCCGGGTAGGGGATCGCGAAGCGGCGGGCGTAGAACTGGCCCGTGGTCGCTCGCAGGTAGCCGTCATCGCTCGCGAACGCGCCGAACCGCGCCACGTCCAGCCCGTAGGCGTCGAGGCCGGGGTCGCCGTCGGCCAGCCAGTTGGCGAGCACGAGCCCAACGCCCGCGGACTGCGAGAACCCGGCGGACACGCCGCACGCCGCCCAGTAGCCCGGCAGGCCAGCCACGGGTCCCACCAGCGGGTTGCCGTCCGGCGTGACCGTGAGGGGGCCGCACGCCCAGCGCCTGACGGCCGTGCTGGCGAGCGCCGGGAAGCGCCGGTGCGCGAGCTCGAGCTCGGGCGCGATCCGGTCGAGGTCGGTCGGGAGCAGCTGCGTCCCGAAGTCCCACGGCGCTCCCTCCACCGACCAGTGGGCCGGGTGCGTCTCCCACACGCCGAGCAGCACCCCGTCCCCGTCGCGCCGCAGGTACGTGTGGCCCTCGAGGTCGGTGACGGCGGCCATCGGACCGGGCAGGGCGGCCACCGCCGGGATCGCGTCGGTGACCAGGTAGTGGTGGGCGAGCGGCGCGACCGGGTGGTCCACGCCCGCCATCCGCCCGACGCGCCGCGCCCACAGGCCCGCGGCGTTCACCACGTGCTCGCAGGCGACGTCACCCTGCTCTGTGGCGACGGTCCAGCCGCCGGCGGGGCGCCTCGCCAGCGCCGTGACCCGATTGCCCTGGACGATCTCCGCGCCCCGCGCCCCGGCTGCGGCGGCGTACGCGGCCACGGCACCGATGGGGTCGAGGTGGCCCTCCTCGGGATCGTAGAGGGCGCCGTGGAGGCCATCGGGCTCGATGATCGGCACCAGCGCCGCCGCCTCGGCCGGCGTGAGCAGCTCGGCGCCCTCGTGCCCGGCGGCGCGGATGCGCGACAGTTCCCCCTGCAGCAACCGCCAGCGGTCGGCCGTGCCCGCCAGCCTGACGCCGCCGGTCAGCATCAGCCCGACGGCCTGCCCGCTCTCGGCCTCGATGGCCGGGTAGCGCTCGATGGCGTAGCGCTGCAGCTCTGCCACGCGCCGGTCAGGGTTGAGCGCGTGGAAACCGCCCGCCGCGTGCCTCGAGGCGCCCGACGCGAGCCGGTCGCGTTCCACGACGAGCACGTCGGCGATGCCCCGGAGGGCGAGGTGGTAGGCGACGCTGGCCCCGACGATCCCGCCGCCGATGACGACAACCCGGTACTGGTCCCGCATGACTGCGGATTATCGGGCGAGCGGCGCGGTCCCGCCCGCCGCGTCGCGGACGGGCGCGTCGCACCGCGCCGGGCATGCGCGACGCGCTCCCGCCGGACCCCGGCCGAGCGGAGGCTGGGGACGCGCACGTCGAGCGCCGTGAGCGGGAGATCGCCGCCCGGCGGCAGGCCGGTCGCCGCGCCGGTCGCCGCCGTCAGCCCCGGGGCATCGTCCGGATCGCCGCGATCACCCCGCCGTCCACCAGCAGGTCGGTGCCGGTGACGAAGCTCGCCTGCGGCCCGAGCAGGAACGCGGCCGCGTCGGCGATGTCGTCTGGCGTGCCCACGCGTCCGGTCGCCGACATCGCGATCATCCCGCGCATCTGCTCGCCGCTGGGCCCGCCGAGCTCCGCCTGGCCCATCGACGTGGAGATGACTCCCGGGCTGATCGAGTTGACCCGCGCCCCGCGGGCGCCCCAGGCGCGCGCGGCAGCCTGCACTCGGAGGGCGTTCGCGCGCTTCGCGATCGTGTACGCGGCGCCCGGGTCGGGGACGGCGCCCGGCGCCAGGAACGGCAGCGCCAGCAGGTCGGCCGCCGGGGTCAGCGCCAGCGCCGCCTCCACCTCGGGCGGCAGGGCGCCGGCCATGTGCCCGGCCATGCTGGCGATGACGACGCCGGCACCGCCAGCTCCCACCACGCCCCCGAACGCGTCGAGCGCGAGGGCCACGCCCATCAGGTCCACGCGCAGGATCGCCTCCACCGACGCCTGCACCGGCGACAGGCCGGCCGTGTGGGCGACGTGCGTGACGCGGCCCATCGCGGCCGCCCGCTGCGCCAGCGCCGCGACCGACCCGGCATCGGACACGTCAACGTGCTCCGCGGTGACGTCGTGCCCCTCGCCGCGGAGCCGGTCCGCCGCGGCCCCGAGGACGGCCTCGCTGAAGTCCGCGAGCAGCAGGTGCCGGCCCCCGCCGACCCGTCGGGCGATGGCGACGCCCATCCCGCCCACGCCGATGACGACCACGACATCCCGATCCATGGCGCCTCCTCAACCTGTTGGGTCGGAGCCTACGCCGCGGACGGCCGACCGTCACCTGCCGTCGCCGATCAGGCTAGGATCAGCGTCGGCGCGCGTGCCGGGTGCGCCCCGGCGATGCCGTGGTGCGGCACGATCCGAGCGCGCGGCGACGCCAAGCAGCCGTGTGGGAGTCCTACCTTGAGCGAGACGATCCGGGGCTGGGACCCCGCCCTGGCCACCAGGCAGGTGCGCTGCGAGCGGTGCGGCAGCGTGTTCGGCTGCCGCAACAACGGTGATGTCGGCTCGTGCTGGTGCTCGCTCCAGGAGTTCCGCCTGCCGGTGCCCCTTCCCGATGGCGTGGGGCCCTACGAGGATTGCCTCTGCCCCTCCTGCCTGCGCGAGATCGCGGCCGAGCTCCGGGCGAAGGGGCACGGCCCGCAGGGCTGACGGGCGGGTCGGCGGCCTTCGCGCTACCCGCCGCGTCGCGCTCGTCCCCGCCGCGTCGCGCTCCCGGCGGCCTTGCCCGCGAGGGGTATGCTGCCCGCGAGGGTGGGTCGGCCAGTCGTCCCGCGAGAGGGTGCGGGGCCGTGACGGAACGATGATGCTCGTCGGGTTGGTGGTGAACCCGGGCGCGTCCCGGGACGTCCGGAGGCTCACGTCGCTGGCGCGGACGGTGGACGCTGTCGAGCAGGCCAACGCCGTGGCGCGGATCCTGTGCGGGCTGGCCGCGACCGGCGTCGGGCGCGTGCTGTACATGCCGGAGCCCACGCACGCCGTCGAGCGGGCGCGCGAGTTGCTGGCGGTGACCCGCGGCGCCCCCGCGCGGCTGCCGGACACAGTGCCCGTCCGGCTCCCCGGCGCGGGCGAGGCGAAGGACGCGGCCGGCACCGCGCGCGCGGCCGCGGAGATGGGCGCCGCCGGGGCCGCTGTCATCCTGACCATCGGCGGTGACGGCACCAACCGGGCAGTTGCCACGGGCTGGCCCGACGCGGTCTTCCTGCCGCTTCCCGGCGGGACGAACAACGCGTTCGCCCTCCGGCTCGACCCCACCGCGGCGGGGCAGGCCGCCGGCCTCTACGCCACCGAGCCGGCCGCCTTCGCCGGCGCGGTACGCCTGCGACCGTACCTGCGCGTGGAGGCGCCCGGCGGCACGACGCTTGCGCTCGTTGACGTGGCGCTGGTCCGCGGCGGCTGGGTCGGCGCGCACGCCATCTGGGAGCCCGATGCGCTCGAGGAGGCCGTTGTGGCCCGGTCGGACCCCACGGTGCCCGGCCTGGCCGGTGTCGCCGGCGCGGCGCACCCGGTTCGGGACGGCGACGGTGCCGGCGTCCACATCGTGTTCGGGCCGGGCGGCCGGCCGATCCTGGGCCAGCTCGGCCCGGGCCAGATCGTCGAGCTGCGCGTCATGGCGACCACCGTGTTCGGGCCTGGCGACACCGTCACGCTGCCGGCGCGCGGGGCCGCGGCCCGCGGCCCGCTCACCCTTGCCTTCGACGGCGAGCGCGAGACGGTCCTGGGGCCGGGCGAGCAGGCCATCGTGCGGCTGGTCACGCCGGGCGTGCGCGTCCTCGACGGGGCGGCCGTGCTGGTGCGCGCCGCCCAGACCGGGCGCCTCGTCCCGCCGACCCTGGCCCACGGCTGGCCCGAGGCCGGCGATCCCAGCGACCTCGCCCGTCCGACCGACCCGGCCGCGACAAGGAGGTGACAGCCCAGGAGCCACCGCCCACCCTCAGCCACCCCCGCCTCGAGGAGTCACGATCGATGCCGAGCAACGAGACGCTCCGGGCGATGCATCGCCAGATGGTGCGCATCCGCCTGTTCGAAGAGACGATCCAGCAGTGCTACTTCGAGGGCAAGCTGCCTGCCTTCGACATCGCCGCGGGCCCGGTCCCCGGGGAGATGCACCTCGCGGCCGGCCAGGAGCCCGTCGCCGCGGGGGTCTGCGCGCACCTCCGCCCGAGCGACACGGTGACCGCCACCCACCGCCCGCACCACGTGGCGCTGGCCCACGGCATGGACATGCGGCGGATGGCCGCCGAGATCTTCGGCAAGGACACTGGGCTGGGCCACGGCAAGGGCGGCCACATGCACCTGTTCGACCCGGCCACCAACTTCGGCTGCAGCGGCATCATCGCCGAGGGCATGCCCGGAGCCGTGGGCGCCGCGCTGGCGGCCAGGAAGCAGGGCAGGGACGACATCGCGGTCTCGTTCTTCGGCGAGGGCGCGGCCAACCAGGGCGCCTTCCACGAGTCGCTCAACCTGGCGGCCGTCTGGAAGGTGGGCGTGGTCTTCGTGTGCGAGGACAACGACTGGGCCATCAGCGTGCCCAAGGCCAAGTCCACGGCCATCGCCAGCAACGCGGATCGGGCGGCCGCCTACGGCATGCCGGGCGTGCTCATCCCGGACAACGACCCGGTGGCCGTCTACGAGGCCGCGGGCGAGGCGGTGGCGCGGGCTCGCCGCGGCGGCGGGCCGTCGCTCATCGAGGTCAAGACGCAGCGGCTGCTCGGCCATTTCGAAGGCGATCCCCAGCTCTACCGGACGGCCGAGGAGATGGAGCGCCTCAAGGCCACCGACGCGCTCCACATCTTCGAGCGCCGGCTGGTGGACACCGGCGTCCTGGCCGAGGCGGATGCCGCCGAGGCGTGGACGGCGGCTCGGGCCGAGGTGGACGACGCGATCGGCTTCGCGCGCACGAGCCCGTACCCGCAGCCGTCCGACGCGCTGCTCCACGTCTTCGCGTAGGCAGGGAGACCAGACGATGACTGTCGAGACGAAGCGCCTCCTGACGACGTCGAAGGCCATCTCCGAGGCGATCGCCCAGGAGATGGAGCGCGACCCCAGCGTCTTCGCCATGGGCGAGGACATCGGCACCTACGGCGGCATCTTCGGCGCCACCGAGGGTTTGCTCGCCAAGTTCGGCCCGGAGCGGGTCATGGACACGCCCATCTCCGAGACGGGCTTCATCGGCGCGGCGACGGGCGCTGCCATCGCGGGCATGCGGCCGATCGTGGAGCTGATGTTCGTTGACTTCTTCGGCGTGGCCATGGACCAGATCTACAACCACATGGCCAAGATCCACTACGAGTCCGGCGGCAACGTCAAGGTGCCCGTCGTGCTCACCACGGCCATCGGCGGCGGGTACTCCGACGGCGCCCAGCACAGCCAGACGCTCTACGGGCTGTTCGCCCACCTGCCGGGCATGAAGATCGTGGTGCCGTCCACGCCGTATGACGCCAAGGGCCTCATGATCTCCGCCATCCGGGACGACAACCCGGTGCTGTACATGTTCCACAAGGGCGTCATGGGCCTGGGCTGGATGACGCCCAACCCGCGGGCCACCGGCCACGTGCCGGAGGAGCCGTACGCCATCCCGATCGGCAAGGCGGACGTGAAGCGCCCGGGCAAGGACGTCACGATCGTCACCCTGTCGCTGATGGTGCACCGCGCGCTCGACGCGGCCGAGGACCTGGCCAGGGAGGGGATCGACGCGGAGGTCATCGACCTGCGCTCGGTCATCCCCCTGGACCGCGAGGCCATCATCGAGTCGGTCCGCAAGACCCACCGTCTGCTCGTGGTGGACGAGGACTACCGGAGCTTCGGGCTGACCGGCGAGGTCATCACGTCGGTCGTCGAGGGGGCCTTCGACCACCTCGACGTGCCGCCGGCCCGGCTCGCCTACCCGGACGTGCCGATTCCGTACAGCCGCCCGCTGGAGCAGTTCTGCCTGCCCAACCGGGAGACGATCGCCGCGGCGACGCGGCAGCTCGTCGTCTGACCTCCGACCCGGGAGGGTGCCGCGGCCTCAGCCTGCGGTGCCCTCCCGATCCGCCCCTCCGAGGAGCCCCGACCATGCCCCGCGACATCACCGTGCCCCGCCTCTCCGACGCAACCGACGAGGGGATGCTCGTGGCCTGGTTCGTGGAACCCGGCCAGCGCGTCAGCGCCGGCGACACCGTCGCTGAGGTCCAGATGGAGAAGACGTCCTACGACGTGGTGGCGCCGGCGGCGGGCCGGATCGAGCGCCTGCTGGCGGCGCCGGGCGACATTGTGACTGCGGCCACCGCGATCGCGACGCTGGCCGACGACGGCGGGGACGGGGTGTCGGCGACAACGCCTGCCCAGACGACGTCGGCGGCGGTTCCTGCCGAGACGGCCCCGGCTCCCGCCGAGGTGGCGGCG
>JAKAMV010000409.1 GCA_021812735.1 Chloroflexota bacterium
CTCGGGGTGGCGCAGAACCTCGTGTCCTACCACCTGAAGGTGCTCCGGGAGGCGGGCCTCGTCGAGTCCAGGCGCCGGGGCCGCAGGATCGAATACACGCTCCGGCCGGACCGGTTTGCGGAGGTGGTCGCGGCGATCGCGGCCCTCGCGCCGGGTTGCTGCAACGAGGACGTCAACCCGACTCCGGGCCGCACCGAGGCGGCGGGGTCACCCGTGAGCACATCACCGTGAAGGGCGTGCGCGAGGCGGCGGCGGTCTCCACTGCCGCCTCGATGACAGGCGCGCTGTGTGGGTCCCCCAGGTTCCGCGGCACGCGCGTGCGCACGAGCGGCGCTGCGGCCGCGCACCCGGTGCTGGCAGGACGGCAGGTGGAGGCCGGATAGATGGACGTGCTGAGGCCGACGAGCCTGGACGAGGCACTGGCGCTCAAGGCGCGGCGCCCCGAGGCGGTACCGATCGCGGGTGGGACCGACCTCATGGTCGAGTGGCAGGCAGGGCGGCCGCGTCCCGCCGCAGTGCTCGACCTGTCGCGCCTTCCCGAACTGAGGCGGTGCGGAGCCGAAGACGGCATGTACTTTCTGGGCGCCGGAGTGACCTATGCCTCGATGCTGCGGGAGCCGACGGACCGCGAGCTCCTGGCCCAGGCCTCGCGCACCGTGGGCTCGCCGCAGATCCGCGTCCGCGGCACCGTGGGCGGGAACCTCGGGACGGCCTCTCCCGCCGGCGACACGCTGCCGGTGCTCGCCGCCTGTGACGCCGAGGTGCTGCTGCGCTCGGAGTCAGGGTCGCGCTGGCTGCCCTGGGACGCCTTCCTGGTCGGCCCGAAGCGCACCGTGATGCACCCTGACGAACTCATCGTCGGCGTTCGCTGGCCGCTGCGGCGACGAGTCGGGTCGTTCTCGAAGGTGGGCACGCGCAACGCGACGGTGATCGCCGTGGCCAGCCTGGCCATGGCTATCGACGAGGACGCCCGCGAGGTGCGGATCGCCCTCGGGTCGGTTGGCCCGACGGTCCTGCGGGCCCGGGAGGCAGAGGCGTTCGCTCGATCCGTGCTGGACGACGCGGGCGCCTGGGACGACCAGGCCGCACCCGTCCGAGGGGGCGCGGCCGCGGAGCTGGGTGCCCTGGTGGCTGGCGCCGCCCGGCCCATCGATGACGTGCGCGGAACGGCAGCATACCGGCGCCATGCCTGCGCGGTCCTGGGCGAACGGGCGTTCGGATGGCTCCTCGGCCGGCGAGCCATGCCGGCCACGGTGCAGGCGGCGTGAGGCGCGAGATGGAGATCAACCTGAGCGTGAACGGCGCGCCCCGGACGGCGCTGATCGAGGGGCATGAGAGCCTGCTCGAGGTGCTCCGCGAGCATCTCGGCCTTGCCGGGACCAAGAACGCCTGCGAGCAGGGAGAATGCGGTTCCTGCTCGATCTGGCTGGACGGTGAAGTGGTGAACTCGTGCCTGGTCCTGGCAGCGCAGGCCGACGGCGCCGAGGTCCGCACCGTGGAAGGCCTGGCCCGGGAGGGGCGGCTGCATCCGGTCCAGGAGGCGTTCCTGGACGCGGGCGCGGTGCAGTGCGGGTTCTGCACGCCCGGGCTGCTGGTGGGCGCGGCCGACCTCCTGGCTCGCACACCGCACCCGGACGAGGAGACGATCCGGGAGGCGCTCGCCGGCCACCTCTGCCGCTGCACCGGCTACCAGAAGATCGTGGCGGCGGTCCAGCTGGCCGCCGCTCGATCGTGAGGACGTCACGATGAACCACGAACCTGGAACGCCCGACGCGATCGGATCGCGGGGCCGCCGCGTGGGTGGGCTTCCGCGCGTCACCGGCGAGTTCGTCTTCGGCACGGACCTGAGAGTCGACGGGATGCTCGAGGGCGCCTTGGTGCGCAGCCCGCACGCGCATGCGCGGATCGTCTCGATCGACGCGTCGAGGGCGCGGCCGATGCCCGGGGTGCGGGCTGTGCTCACGGCGGACCAGCTTCCGGCGAAACGCACGTACGGCCTCGAGTTCGACGACCAGCCGGTGCTCGCTCACGACCGCGTCCGCTACGAGGGAGAGCCGCTGGTCGCGATCGCGGCCGACACCCGCGCGCAGGCGCGCGCCGCCGCGGCGGCCGTGGCGATCGAGTACGAGGCTCTGCCGGCGGTCACCGACATGGAAACCGCGCTCGATCCGGAGGCCCCGGCGCTCCACGAATGGGGCAACGTGATCCGGCATCTGCGGATCGAGCACGGCGACCCGGCCGCGCAAGCCGACGTGTGGGTGGAGGGCTACTACGAGACCGCCATGCAGGACCAGGCGGCGCTCGGGCCGGAAGCCGCGCTGGCGGTCCCCGCTCCGGACGGCTCAATGGACCTGTTTGTCATGACACAGTGGCTGCACGTCGACCTGCACCAGGTCGCGCCGTGTCTGGGCCTGCCCGAGGAGCAGGTCCGCCTGCACCTCACCGGCGTGGGTGGGGCCTTCGGCTCGCGGGAGGACGTCAACCTGGAGATCCTCGCAGGGATACTCGCGCAGCTCACCGGGCTGCCCGTCAAACTCGCCAACACCCGGGCCGAATCCTTCCGGGGGCATGTGCACCGTCACCCGTCCCGCTACTGGGTCCGCCACGGCGCCACGCGTGACGGCCGGCTCGTGGCGGTCGTGGCGCGTGCCCTCCTGGACGGCGGCGCGTACACCTCGTCCACGCCGGCGGTGCTCTCCAACGCCGCGGTCTTTGCCACGGGGCCCTATGAGGTGCCCAACGCCCTGATCGAGGCGACGGCCGTCTACACCAACAATCCACCCTGCGGCGCCATGCGTGGGTTCGGCTCGCCCCAGCCCTGCTTCGCCTATGAGTCCCAGATGGACAAGCTGGCACGCGCGCTGCAGATGGACCCGGTGGAGCTCCGCCTGAGGAACGCGGTCCATCCCGGATCGGTGTTCCCCACGGGACAGGTCATCACCGGCGAGGCACCCGTGGCGGAGCTCCTGGAACGCTGCCGGGCGCTGCCCATGCCCGAACCGCCGGCCGTCCCGGCTTCCGGTTCATTGCCGGGTGGCGCGGGCAACGTCACGCACGGCGAGGGGATCCGGCGCGGCGTCGGGTATGCGCTCGGGTTCAAGAACATCGGCTACAGCGAGGGGTTCGACGATTCGTGCGAGGCCAGGGTGACCCTGTCTGCCGGCGCCGACGGCCCACTTGTCGAAGTGCACAGTGCGGCGGTTGACTCGGGGCAGGGGCTGGCCACGGTGCTGGTGCTGGTCGCGCGCACCGAGCTCGGGGTGCGCGATGTGGCCCTCCACGAAGCCGATACGAGCGTCGGTTCCGCGGGGTCGAGCTCCGCGTCGAGGCAGACCGTCATGTCGAGCGGCGCCGTTCGGCTGGCCTGCGCAGCCGTTCGCGAGGAGCTGTTCGACCGAGTACGTTTGGCGCGGAGCCTGCCCGGCGCGCGCCTGTCGCTCCGGGAGGGGCAGGTCCTGGCGGACGGTATCGCCATGGCCGGCGTGGAGGAGTTCCTGGACCGGCCGATCGTGGCGACCCGGGTCTTCCATCACCGTCCCACGCAACCCCTCGACGAGCGCGGCCAGGGGGACGCTCATCCGTTCTTCGCCTTCGTGGCCGAGCGAGCGGTCGTGGACGTCGACGTGGACCTCGGCCTGGCGCGCGTGGTCCAGCTGGCGGCCGTCGAGGACGTGGGGCGGGCGATCAACCCCCAGGGGCTGGAGGGTCAGATCGAGGGGGGCCTCGCCATCGGCATGGGCCACGCGGTGATGGAGGAGGTCCAGCTCAAGGAGGGGGCCATCCAGAATGCATCCTTCACCGACTACCTCATCCCCACGTTCCTCGACGTGCCGCCGATCGTCTCCGAACTGGTGGAGCACGCGGAGCCCGGGGTGCCCTACGGCGCCAAGGGGGTCGGGGAGGTGCCCACCATCGCCGCGACGGTGGCCGTGGTGAACGCGCTGCGCGACGCCACCGGGCTGGAGCTCAACCGTGTCCCGGTCCGCCCTGACGAGCTCGCCGGCCTTGCCCCGGGCGTCGTCACCGCCGGGCCACCACCCTCCCCGTCTGTTCCGGGGCCTCGACCGGTGCCGGCCTACCTGGGGCGCGGAGGCGGCCAGGGCGACCTCATGCAGGAGCCGATGACCGCGCGCAGTTGAGGGCGAGTCCGAGGTGCACGCGGGAGCACGGCCGCCCGGTGGCGCCGGGCGGCCCTGCGATCGACCCCGGCGAGGCCGCCCGCGGCATCAGTGCGTCGGCGCGCTCACACCCCGTACGAGTCCGCGAAGATCCGGTCGGACGCGACGCCGCGCGCTTCCAGCGAGGCGATGCTGTCCGCGACCGTGACGCGCGGTCCCGCCACGTAGGCGTCGTACGCCGCGAAGTCCGCTCCGGAGTCACGGACGGCGTCGGAGACGCGACCGACGGCGATGCCAGCTCCGAGGGGAGCCACGAAGCCGGCGTCGAAGGTGCGCGCGACGAGCGTGACCTGTAGGTTCGGATCCCTGCGCAGCCAGCTTGCGATGGCGTCCAGGTCGTAGAAATCGCTCGAGGAGGTTGCTCCCCAGTAGAGGCGGATCTGGCGCTTCGGGAACATGGCCAGCTGCTGCTCGATGAGGGCCTTCATCGGGGCGAAGCCCGTGCCGCGCGCCACGAACACCAGCGGCCGGTCGGGCGTCGAGCGCATGGTGAACGCACCCAGCGGGCCGCGGGCCGTGACCACGTCACCGACTTTCGCCTGTTCGAACGCCCAGGTGGACAGGCGCCCACCCTCGATCTTCTTGAGCTGCAGCTCGACCGAACCGTCGGCACTCGGCGCGTTGCCGATCGAGTACGCCCGCGACATCCAGTCGGTGCCGGGAACCCAGATCTCGACGTACTGGCCCGGCGTGAACTCGCACATGCAGTCCTCGGGCCGGTGCGGCTTCAGGAGGAACAGTCGGGTCGCCGCTCCGACCTCGCGGATCTCACGGATCTCGAGCTGGATCAGGCGGTCCGGGTGCGGGAGCACGTCCACGATCGAGATCTGCTCACGGCGCGCCAGCAGCTCGTCCTCGATCGCGTGGCGCACCTCGGGCCGCAGCTCCAGGTCCAGCACGACCTGGGGCGGGGGGAAGCTGATGGCGTTGGCAGGACACGTGCTCGCACACGTCCGGCAGCCGACCATGCAGTGCATCGGGTCGGCCACCACCGCCTTCTTCCGATCGAAGTCGAAGCGGTAGACGCTGCGCGAACAGCTGATCACGCAGGTGCCGCATCCGATGCAGACGTCGGGGTCCACGGTGGGGAACCACGGGATCTCGCTCCGCGGGATCCCGTGCCATGGCTTGGAGAACTTGTCCTGGGGCGTGACGGGCGACTCGGTCATGATGTGAACTCCCTCGGATGGGACAGCCCTCTGGCGGGCGTGTCAATCAGCGCCAGGCCCCGCCGAGCGCAAGGTAGGCCGCCCAGGCGGCGAGGCCGGCCCCGAAGACGATGAGCAGGTTCCAGCGCGCGACCCGCACCGCGACGAATGCCGCGGCGAGCAGGACGAGCGCCGCGGGCAGCCCCAGCACGGGGCGCCCGAGCGAGATGGCCACGCTGGCCAGCAGGCCGACGAAGACGGCCATGACGCCGGCCACGGCCCCTTTGACCCAGGCCCAGCGCCGCAGCCACGGGTAGATCTCGGCCGCGACCGTGGTCATCGCGACGCTGGGGGCGAAGATCGCGATCGCGGCGAGCACGCCACCCCACAGCCCGGCCACGCGATAGCCGACGAACGCCGCGCTGATCAGGAAGGGGCCCGGAGTGACCTGCCCGAACCCGATCGCCACTCCGAACTCCGGCATCCCCAGCCAGTGCCGGGTGTCGACCACGTCCTGTTGCAGCACCGGCAGGATCGTGGACCCGTTGCCGAACGCGACCGTCCCGATCCGGGTCATGTCGAGGAAGAGCGTGGACAGGAGCCCGCTCGAGACGGTCGCGACCGCCGCGGCGGCCACCACGATGACGCCCGGCACGAGGGCCAGCGCCAGCCGGCGCCACGAGAGCGCCTCCTCGGCCCGCACGGGGGCGGATGCCCTGCCCGGCGCCACCGCGCCGCCGCGGCCCGGTCGGATCGCGACGGCTCCGATTGCCAGCCCGCCCAGGACTGCCCAGAGCAGGCCGGCGCCGCTCACGGCCACCGCGAACCCGGCGAGGGCGAGGAGCGCCGGCAGCATGCCACGCGCGTGCTGCAGCGCGAAGTCGATCGCGACGCTCGCCACCACGCCGACCACGATGGCGTCGAGGCCAACCACCAGCCCGGCGACCCCGGGCGCGGACCCGTACGTGGTGTACAGCCAGGAGAGGCCCAGCATCAGCACGAGCGCCGGGGTGACAAAGCCTGCGGTGGCCACCACGGCCCCGGCCACGCGGTGAATCCGGTAGCCGATGTAGGCGACCAGGTCGACCATGATCGCGCCGGGGTAGAGCTGCACCAGCCCCAACCCCTCGTCGATCTCCTCGCGCTCGATCCAGCCACGCCGGACCGGCACGGAGCGGATGTTCTGCAGGATCGCCATGCCGAACGAGGTCAGGCCGATCGCGAAGAAGGTCCCGAAGAGCCGCGCAACACTGGGCACCACGCGGGAGCGCGGCTCCGTGCCCTCGGCGAGCGCCGCGGCTGCCACGCCGCCGACCGCCGGACCCGCGACGGCGTCTGCGGCGGAGGCCATCAGCGCACGACCAGGACCGGGCAGGTGGCGCGCTTGGTCACGTGCTCCACGGTGTTCCCGATGAGCAGCTCCTCGAGACCGCGCTTGCCGTGCGAGCCCATCACGATCACGTCGCTCCCCAGTTCCCGGGCAGCGGCCAGGATCTCGTCGCCGGGCCAACCGACCCGGACGTACAGACTCGTCGCGATGCCTGCATCGCGCAGGAAGCGGGTCTCGGCCTCCAGCTCCTCCCGGACCCGCGCAGCGTGCTCCGACTGCAGCCGCCGCTCGGCCTCGTGCACTGCCTCCTCGGCGATGAACGGATCGGGCACGTCGAGCAGGAACGGCGGCAGGTCGTCGGGATCCACGACCGTGAGCACGTCGACCGGTCGATGTGAACACTGGGCGCACTCGAGCACCTTGCGGCCGGCATCCCGGGCATGCGCCGAGAAATCAGTCACCCACAGGATCTTCTGGAACATCGGAGGACCTCCTCATCCCGGCGCCGGGGCCGGGACGTTCGGTGAACGTAGGGCGCGCACGCATCAGGCCGGCCGCACCACGCGGGATTCGATCGTGATGGGCTGGCCCAGCTGCAGGGTGTTGGTCACCGTGCCGTTGGACTGGAGCGCATCGAGCAGCGGGCGCAGCGCCGCTTCGGGCTCCGGGCTGGTGACGATCACCTCGACCCGGAAATCGCCCAGTCGGGGGCCACCCGGTCCCCCGAAGCGGGTGGCCTGCGCCGTGACCTCGACCTCGTCGATGCGCAGCCCTGCTGCCGCGCTCTCGCGCTGGATGCCCGAGATCATGCAGGCCGCCAGGGCACCGATCAGCGCCTCGGTCGGCTTGGGCGCATCCACCGGTTGCGTGCCGGTGATGGCCCAGGTGTGGGCCCAGGATCGGGCCTGCACGGTGGCGGTCAAGTCATCAACCTGACGCGAGACAACCGCGAGAACCTGCGGCTGGGCGTGGGCGGGGGCGGTCATGTTGGTGTCTCCCTCCGGTGTCACGTGGCCTGCGGGGCTCAGGCGGTCGGATCGGGCGCCGCCACCGGGGCTGCCCGCCGTCCCGAAAAGTAGGCCCGCACGCGGTCGGCCGAGCGCAAGTAGAAGACCATCAGCAGGATCTGGAAGATCGGCATGGTGGCCGCCGGGATGGCCACAAGGGGCGAGAAGGCAGCACTCGCGATGGCGATGGCGGTGCCGTTGTTCTTGCCGGTGCTGCTGAAGGCGAGGGCCATGTTCTCGGCGTAGCCCATCCCGAGGCGCCTGGCCAGCCAGGTGACGAGCAGCAGGGTCACCCCGATGAAGATCGCGTTGGGCACCAGGAGCAGCAGCACCGTGCTCCACTTGCTGATGATGAGGGTGGCCTTGCCGAAGAAGATCAGGAACACGATGGCGTACATCGCGAGCAGCGAGAGGGCCGGGAAGAGCGGCTGCAGCTTGCCGAAGCCGGCCTGCCCGAGCCAGCGCAGGAGCGCCCAGCGGGTCGCGTAGCCCAGGATCATGGGCGCCACCAGCACCTCCAGGATGGAGGTGATGAGATCGCCGATGGGCACCGGCACGTGGTAGCTCGAGGCGTACACCACCATCCAGGCGGGCACCGCC
>JAKAMV010000410.1 GCA_021812735.1 Chloroflexota bacterium
AGCGCCATCGCGTCCTCGAGGGCCTCGTCGCGGAGCGGGGCGAGCTCTCCGGCCGGCCAGCCGGAGAGGTGCACGGAGTCGGGCGCGGCCGCGTCCACGGCGGCGACCAGGTTCCCGTACATGGATTCGGCGAGGAACGGCAGGACCGGCGCGATCATCCTGGCCAGCGCCACCAGCGCCTGGTGGAGCGTGGCGAACGCCCCGTCGCGCTCGGCCCCGGACGAACGCGACATCCGACGCCGGGAGAGGCGGAGGTGCCAGGTCGACAGGTCGTCGATGAAGGCGGAGAGGAGCCGGGTCGCAGCCTCCGCGTCGAAGTCCCGCAGCCGGGCCTCCACGGCAGCGGCCGTCGCGGCGGCGCGGGACAGGATCCAGCGGTCGAGCGGCGGGCGGTCGGCCACCGCAGGCGCGCCGCTCGCCGGCGTCCAGCCGGCGAGGCGTGCATAGGTCACGAAGAACGCGTAGACGTTCCACAGGACCAGCAGGCCACGCCGGGCCTCGTCGGCCGCGTGCCAGCCGAACAGGATGTTGTCGTCCGGCCGGGCGGACGCGTACATCCAGCGCATGACGTCCACGCCCATGCGCTCGGCCGCCTCGTCGAACTCGATGGCGTTGCCCCAGCTCTTGTGCATGGGCCGGCCGTCCTCGCCGAACAGCGTGGCGTAGCCGAACAGCGACTTGAAGGGCGGCTCGCCGCGCAGCACCGTGCTCATCGCGAGCATCGAGTAGAACCAGTTCCGGAACTGGCCGGGGAAGCTCTCCGTGACGAAGTCGGCCGGGAACCAGCGGCTCCAGTACTCGGGGTCCTCGCGGAAGTGGATCGTGGAGAACGGCACGATCCCCGCGTCGAGCCACGGATTGCCCACGTCGGCGATGCGCGAGACCGGCTCGCCGCAGCCGGGGCAGGCGATCTTCACCGCGTCCACGTAGGGGCGGTGCGGCGTGTGGCCCTCGAGCTGTTCCCAGCCCTCGATCGCGCGCTGCCTGAGCTCCTCGCGCCCGCTCATGACGTCGAACGTGCCGCACGCCTGGCAGTGGTAGATCGGCAGCGCCAGGCCGTAGTAGCGCTTCTTGGAGATCATCCAGTCGCGCATGTTGAGCAGCCAGTCGATCTCGCGGTCGTGCCCGAAGGCCGGGAACCACCTGATCTGGTCGACGACCTCCATGATCTGGTAGCGGAGGCTCGCGTCGACCTGGTCGCGGGTGAGCGTCTCGCGCGGCTGGTCGTAGACCGCGCCCATGCTGATGTACCACTCGTCCACGAGCCGGAACAGCAGCGGCGTGCCGCACCGCCAGCAGTGCGGGTAGCGGTGGGCGTAGGGCTCGAGGTGGTAGAAGAAGCCGCGCTGCTCGAGGTCGTCGACCACCTCCTCGGCGACCTCCGGGCCGTCCTTGCCGGTCAGCCAGCCGAAGCCCCCGTAGTAGCGGCCGTCCTCGTCGATGGGCCCGATGATCGGGAGGCGGGCCGACACCCCGAGCTGGTAGTCCTCCGCGCCGCAGCCGGGCGCGATGTGGACGATGCCCGTGCCCTCCGCCTCGCCCACCTCGTCCCAGAGGACCACCCGGTGCTCGTAGCCGGCGTCGCTGAAGGCGGTGCGGACCGCTGGAAGGTCATCGTACGGCCCGGTGTAGCGCCAGCCCTCGAGCGTCTTGCCGACGGTCTCCTCGAGTACGGTGAACGGACCGCGGAGCGCCTGCCTGAGGGTCCCCTTGGCCAGCCAGTACACGGCATCGCCCTGGCGGACCTTGGCGTAGACGAGATCCTCGCCCACGGCGGCGGCCACGTTCGCGGCCAGCGTCCAGGGCGTGGTGGTCCAGACGAGCAGCGCCTCGCCAGGACGGTCGGCGAGCGGCAGGCGGACGGTGAGGCCCGGGTCCTCGCGGTCCGCGTAGCCCTCGTTCATCTCCATCTGGGACAGGCCCGTGCCGCAGCGCGGGCACCACGGCATGGTGTCGTGGCCGCGGTAGACCCAGCCGCGCCGGTGGCACTCGGCCAGGAAACCCCAGATCAGGTCGTTGTTCTCGTTGCTGAACGTGAAGTAGCTGCCGCCGACCTCGGGCATGCCCAAGCGGCCGATGAGCATCTCGACCGAGTCGGTGACCGGCCCGTCCACGCCCTGGATCGTCGCCTGCTGCTGGGGGTCCCGGTCCATGAGGTCGCGCAGGCGCAGCAGCTCGGCCGGGTCGTTCCAGTCCATCCAGTAGCCGAGGCGAATGGACTGCTCGGTCTGCCGCGCCGCGTAGGTGAGGACGCGCTGCTTGCACAGGCGGACGAACTCGGCGATGCCGAACGCCTCGATGTCGCGCTTGCTGCCGAAGCCCAGCGCCCGCTCCACGTTGACCTCGACCCACAGCCCCTGGCAGTCGAAGCCGTTCTGGAACCGCTGGTCCTCGCCCAGCATGGCGTGGAACCGCTGGTAGAGGTCCTTGTACGTCCGGCCCCACGCGTGGTGCACGCCCATCGGGTTGTTGGCGGTGATCGGCCCGTCCAGGAAACTCCAGCGCGGGCCGCCCGCGTTCTGCGCGCGCAGGCGTGCGAACGTCTTGCGCTCGGCCCACTCACGGAGCAGCTCGTGCTCCTGGGCGACGAAGTCGGGACGGGCGGAGACGGGTCGGAACATCGGGCCTCGTGGATCGCGGAGGCGGCTCCCTCAGTTGGCCGCACCGGGCCACCAGTCTACGGAACGTCGCGCCCTCATGCGGCGGGGCGGCGCCCGATCGGGCGCGTGGGGCCGACGCGACGGTCACGATCGCTGCGTGAACGCGTCGTCCACCCCGATCACGCGCTCGGCGTATGATCCGCCGCGATGTCCACGCCGTCGCGACCTCCGCGTGCCCCGCGCGCGCGATCCGCCTTCGGGGCGGCCTTCCTGTCCCTGATCTTCCCCGGGCTGGGGCACGCCTATGCGGGGGCCTGGGGTCGGGCACTGGGCTTCGCAGCCGTGCCCGTGCTCGCGCTCGCGGCGATCGCCGGCATCGCGCTGCACGGCGACAAGTTCACGTTCCTCGCCCTGTTCGCCAGTCCCGACGTCCTCAACAACCTCCTCATCGTCAACATCGTGGTGTTCCTGTACCGCGCCGCCGCCGCGGCCGACGCCTGGAATGTCGCACGGTTCCTCAACTCGGCTGACCGCTCCGGCGATGGGCGCCTGGGCCGCGCCCGGATCGCCCTCAACCCGCTGTCGGCAGCCGGGCTCGCCGCCGTGGTGCTGGTCATCGCCGGCGCCCATGTGGCCGTCTGGCGCTACGACACGCTGGCCCTGTCCGTAGTGAACTGCCTCAACCCGGACACAGCTGACGCCAGCTGCGACTCGGGAACGGCCAACGCGACGCCCAACCCGTCCGATGTCGTCCCGACGGGCTCAGGGCTCGGCAGCGGGGCGCCTGGCGCCGCCACGGACTCCCCGATCCCCACCCCCATGGGGACCAGCGCGGGGAACACCACGGCACCCACGCTGCCGCCCTGGGACGGCACGAGCCGGTTGAACATCCTCCTGGTCGGCACCGACCAGCGGACCGAGAACCAGGCGACGTTCAACACCGACACGATGATCGTCGTCTCGATCGATCCCAAGACCAAGCAGGTCGCCATGCTCCAGCTGCCGCGCGACACGGCGGGGGTGCCGGTACCGGCGGTCGCGCAGGGGGTCTGGGGCTCGACGTACAACGCCAAGATCAACTCCTGGTTCGCGGCGAACCAGAACCTCTCGATGTGGCCCGGCAAGACCACGACCGCCCGTGGATTCGCCGCTCTCAAGTCGATCCTCGGCAGCCTCTTCGGGATCACCATCCAGTACTACGTCAAGGTCGACTTCGCCGGCTTCGTGCAGGCGGTGGACACGCTGGGCGGCGTGAACGTGAACGTGCAGATCCCGGTGGCCGAGGATGACTTCCCGCTCACCGACCAGATCAAGACGCGGGTGTACATCCCGGCCGGGCCGCAGGAGATGGACGGCCAGCAGGCGCTCGTGTACGCCCGCTCGCGCCACGGCTCCAACGACTTCGACCGCGGGCACCGCCAGCAGCGGCTCATCCTGTCCGTCAAGGACGAGCTGGACCCGCAGACGGTGTTCCAGAACCTGACCGGCCTGGTCGCGGCGCTGCGGCACACCTTCCAGACGGACATCCCGGTGAACGACGCGCAGACGATGGGGCAGCTGCTCCAGCTCGCATCGCAGATCGACACCAAGAGCATCCGCTCCTACGTGTTCTCGCCTCCCTACTTCGCCACCGACATGTACCCCCTCACCGGCGGCAAGGACGGCCGGGTGCTGATCAACACGGCCCGCGTCCAGTCCGCGGTCAAGCAGGCGTTCAGCATCAGCCCGTCACTGCTGGCGCTGCGGGACACCCTCAGCGGCGAGGGCGCCCAGGTCTGGGTGCAGGACGGCAAGAACGGCATGGGGCTGGCCGGCAACAACGCCCAGTACCTGGACTACTTCGGGATCGACGCATCCGCGCCGACCGCGCTCGCCCCGCAGACGCCGCAGCAGACGACGATCACCGTGTACAACGGCGCCGAGGGCCGTCTGTCGGCCACGATCAAGTACCTCCAGAACCTCTACCACGTCAGCGCGACCATGGCTGCCAACCCGAGCGTGAAGGCGGACATCGTGATCGTCATCGGGCGCGACGGGCGGAATCTCGCGATCCCAAGCGTCGGTTGACCGAGCCGCCCTCGGGCGGCCTGGCGGGAACAGCGAAGGGGCGGTCGAGCCGCCCCTTCCGTGTCTCCGGCAGGCGTAGCGCTGGCCGTGGATCACACGCCGCGCCAGCGCGCTGCGCTACCCGATCGGGGTGAGCCAGCTCCTGTACTGGGGCAGGTTCCCGCGCACCGCGCCGAAGTACGTCTCGCTGATCTTGCGGGCGACCGGGCCGATGACCCCGCTGCCCACCGGCCGGTGGTCGACGCCCACCACCGCGCTCACCTGGACGCCGGTCCCGCACAGGAAGACCTCGTCGCAGACGTACAGCTCCGAGCGGTCGATCGAGCGGACCTCCGTCGGGATGCCGAGGTCCGCGGCGAGGGCCAGGATCGCCTTGCGGGTGACGCCCTCGAGGATGTCGTCCGAGACCGGCGGGGTGATCAGCGTGCCGCCCCGGACGATGAACAGGTTGGCCGCCGACGCCTCGGACGCGTGGCCGCTGGGCGTGAGGACCAGCGCCTCGTCGTAGCCGTTGAGCTCCGCCTCGGACTTCTGGAAGGCCATGTTCACGTAGCCGCCGACGATCTTTCCCCGTGCCGGCAGCGCCTCGTCGGCGTTGCGGCGCCAGGACGAGGTCATGATCCGGATGCCCTTCTCCACGTCCACGTAGTTGCCGAACGGCGTGGCGAGCACGTACAGCTCGTGGTCGAGGTGGTGGAGCTTGACGCCGATCGCGCGGGTGCTCTTGTAGAACGACGGCCGGACGTAGGCGTCCTCGCGGAACCCGTTGCGCCGGACGGTCTCCACGACGATCTCGAACAGCTCGTCCGGCGACGGGAGGTTCTCCATGAGGAGCATCTTGGCGCTGTTGCGGATGCGCTCGACGTGCTCGCGGATGAACAGGCCGTAGAGCTGACCGTGCTCGGCGTTCCAGTAGGCGCGGATGCCCTCGAACGTGGCGGTGCCGTACATGAACGCGTGGGTCATGATGCTGACCCTCGCGTCCTTGAGGGCCACGTAGTCGCCCTCGAAGTAGGTGATGAGCTCGTCGAGCGGGCGGGGCTGCGGGGCGGCGGACGGCTGCTGGGTGAGCATCTGCTGGCTCCAGGTGGAGATGCGGCGCGGGGCCGCGCGGGGCTCAGGGTCGGTGCCTGAACTCTAGCACGCGGGTGCGGGGGCTCCCGACTCCGCCTCAGCCCAGACGGAGCACGCCCAGCACGTCGGCCGCGACGAGCCCGAGGTACACCGCGTACAGCCCGCCACCCACCAGCAGCGCGCGGCCGTCGAGCGAGTGCCGCCGTCCCATGGGCCCGAACACCACCACCACCGCGACCAGAGCGATCAGGGCCGAGGCGAAGGCGACCGCGGTCTCGCCGGAGACCCGCCAGGCGGCGCCCGCCAGCAGCAGCGCCACGATGGTCGGGACCGCCGACTGGAACACCATCGCCCCGGTGATGTTGCCCATGGCGAGCGTGTCCTTGCCCTGGCGCACCCAGATGAGGCTGTTGAACTTCTCGGGGAGCTCGGTGGCAATGGGCGCGATGACCAGCGCGAGCAGCAGCTGCGACACGCCGAGCGAGGTCGCGAGGGCGTTGACCGCACCGACGAACAGGTACGCCCCGCCCACGATGCAGACGAGGGCTGCGAGCACCTGGGCCGTCACGATGCGCAGCCGGGGCACCGCGGCGTCAACCTCGTGGCCGGCGCGGTCCAGGCGGTGGAAGCGCAGGGGCGCCAGGTCGTCCTCGCCCGCCACGCGCTCGGCGTCGAGGTGGCCCTTCACGTACACGGCGTAGATCACGGCCAGCGCGGCCGCGACCGCCCACTTGAGGGCGTCGAGGCCCTCGGGCAGGAACGCGGCCCCGATCGCCAGCGCGTAGGCGACCACGAAGTATCGGATGTCGTGGACGAGCACGCCGGTGTCAACCGCCATCACGGTGCCGGTCGGCCGTCGCGAGCGGTACGCGATGACGCCCGCACCCGTGACGAACATGGCCAGCGTGGACAGCATGAACGGCGCGCCCAGCACGGCGCCGATGCCCACCTCCTCGGTGGCGGTGCCGCGGCCCCCGAAGGCGATGGCGATGATCGGGATCATCGTCTCGGGCAGTGCCGTCCCCACCGCGGCCAGGACCGAGCCGACGGCACCCTCGGCCAGCTCCAGCTTGCGCCCGAACCACTCGATCCCGTTGGTGAACAGCTCTGCGCCGATCAGGATGACGGCGAACGCGACGGCCAGCAGGACGGCGTCCACGTCAGCCCTCGAGGCTGGTGGCCGCCGCGACCGAGGCGCAGATGACCAGGAGGACGAGCACAGAGACGAGGGCGAGCCGACGGTCGCGCGCGGCGAAGAACCCGGCACCCGACACGATCACGCGACCGAGCGGCAGCGCGACGAGGAGGGTCAACCCCGTCCAGATGAACCCCTCGGGCCGGAGGGCGGCGAGCTGCCCCGGGATGGCCGTCAGCGAGTACGGCGGGAAGGCGCCGGCCGCCATCGGGTCCACGCCGGCCACCGTCATCCCGACCACCCCGGCGAGGATGAACAGCAGGGCGGTGCGCGTCCCCCACGTGAGCAGCCGGGCGGCGATCGTCTCGAGACGGGCCGCGGTCGCCGCCACGGCGGACAGGCTCGCTCGCCGCGTGCCGCTCACAGTCCGAGCGCCTTCTGCGCCATCTCGAAGGCGGTGTACAGCAGCACGGCCACGAACAGCCAGCGCAGGAGCCGCGTGTCCACGCGGTGGGCGATCCGGCTGCCCAGCGTCGCGCCGGCGAACACGCCCACCGCGGTGGGGCCGGCCACGAACGGGTCGACCTGGCCGCGAAGGAGGTAGATCACCGCCGACGACGTTGCGGTGATGCCGATCATCATGTTGCTGGTGGCGGTTGCCACGCGGAGGGGCACGCCCATCGCCAGGTGCATCGCGGGCACCTTGATGATCCCGCCGCCAACGCCCAGCAGCGCGGACACCAGCCCCGCCAGGGTCGAGCCCGCCATCCCCAGCGGCAGCCGGCGCACGCGGTAGCCCGGCCCGGACAGCGTGTCGCTGAAGCTCGGGCTGCCGAGCGGGTCGGCCGCGTCGCTCGCAGTGTCGGACTGGGCCGGGGCGGACCGGTCCGATCGCCGGAGCATCGAGAGCGACATCCACACCAGCAGGATGGTGAACAGCCCCGCCAGCACCTGCTCGGACAGCATGAACGCGATCAGGCCGCCGACCAGCGCGCCAGAGGCGGAGAACAGCTCGAGGACCATGCCCAGCCGCAGGTTGGCCACGTGCTTCTTGAGGTACACGCTGGCGCCGGCGCTCGACGTCACGATCACCGAGACCAGCGACACCGAGACGGACTCGCGCAGGGGCAGGCCGAAGCCGAGGGTGAGCAGCGGCACGATCAGCACGCCGCCGCCCAGCCCCAGCAGCGACCCGAAGACGCCCGCTGCGGCGCCGGAGGCCAGCAGGACGAGCCCGGTGATCACCGGCGGCCCGCCGCCGGGGCGGCCACCCCGGCGACCATGCCCATCACGATCAGCGGGCTATGGGCGCAGGTGCTGCGGCGCGTACGGCAGCAGCGCCACGTGGCGGGCCCGCTTGAGGGCCACAGAT
>JAKAMV010000411.1 GCA_021812735.1 Chloroflexota bacterium
CTCCCACGTCACCCCGGCGCGCGTGCGGCTCCGCCCGCGAGGGCGGACACGCGCGCCCCGTCGTCCGCCCCATCGAGGCCACGACCTCGCGGAGCTGCCAGAGCAGCTCCCGCCGCGGTCGCCCCAGAGAGTCGAGCGCCCCCGCCCGGATCAGCCGTTCGATCACCTCCTCCGCGAGCCCCGTCCGCGCCACCACGTCCGCCAGCGAACGGTAGGGAGCGCGCTCCAGCTCCGCATCGAGCCGGTCGGCGTGCTCCTCACCGATCCCGTTGACCAGATGCAGCCCCAACCGCACCCCGTAGCCCGGCGCCGACTCGGCGGCCAACCCCCGGCGCGTCTGCGGATCCGGCACCACGCAGCCCGCCGAGCGGACCACCCGCGGACGTCGGTCGATCCCAGAACCAGGCGGGAGCGGCGTACCCGGAAACCCCACCCATTCCGTCGTCGTGCGATACCGACTGCGGTTGAGATCGACCGGGAGGACCGCGACCCCGTGGCGTTTTGCATCGTTGATCAACACTTCTACGGGATAGAAACCCATCGGCTGGTTGTTGATCAGCCCTGCGAGGAACTGTGCCGGGTAGAACAACTTGAGGAACGCCGACTCGTACGCGGTGCGGGCGAAGGCCGCGGCGTGGCTCTTGTTGAAGCCGAAGCTCGCGAACGCCGCCACCTGCCGGAAGAGCTCCTCGGCCTGCGCTTCGTCGAAGCCGCTCACCCGCCGACACCCGTCGACGAACCGGCGATGCAGCTTCTCCATCTCACGACTGGAGCGCCAGGTCCCCATCGCGCGGCGGAAACCGTCCGCCTCGCCCGCGCTGAAGCCCGCTACCCGGATCGCGATCTCCATCACCTGCTCCTGGTAGAGGATCACGCCGAGCGTCTCGCGCAGGATCGGCTCCAACGACGGGTGGAGGTATGTCACCGGTTCGAGCCCCTGGCGACGGCGCAGATAGGGGTGCACGGCGTTGCCCTGGATCGGACCGGGGCGGATGATCGCGACTTCCACGACCAGGTCATCGAGCGTCCGCGGCGCGGACTTCGGGAGCGTCTGCATCTGCGCTCGCGATTCGATCTGGAAGACCCCCACCGTGTCGGCCGCCGAGATCATGCGGAAGACGTCGGGCAGGTCCTCGGGCAGGCGGTCCAGGTCGAGTACCACGCCGCAGTCGGCCGCGATGGCGCGCAGCGTGTCGTCGATCGCCGAGAGCATGCGCAGGCCGAGCAGGTCGAGCTTGATCAGCTTCATCGTCTCGACGTCGCGTTTGTCGTACTGGACGACGACCCGGCCGGGCATGCTGGCACGCTCGAGCGGGGCGATCTCGACGAGCGGGGCGGCGGTGACGAGCATGCCGCCGACGTGGATCCCAAGGTGGCGGGGGCGGCCGTCGATGCGGGCGCAGAGCTCGAGCCAGCGCTCCCAGGGCGACACACACGCGCTGCCCGTACCTCGATCGGTCGCCGACGGCGACGGCGCGAAGAACGCCGCGAAGCCCCCCTCCGCCTCCAGGTCGCGCCGGACGAGCGCGGCGTCGTACGTCTCGAGCGCCTTCGCCACGCGATCCACGAGCGGCCGGGGGAACCCCAGCGCGTAACCCACCTCACGCACGGCTGAGCGCGCCCGGTACGTCACGACGTTGCAGACCATCCCCGTGTGCTCCGGGCCGTAACGCTCGTAGACGTAGCGGATCACCTCTTCGCGGCGCGAGGAGGCGATGTCGATGTCGACGTCCGGGTAGCTCGTGCGCCCCTCGTTGATGAAGCGCTCGAAGAGCAGGTTGTGCCGGATCGGATCGACCCGCGTGATTCCGAGCACGTACGCGACGATCGAATCGCCGGCGCTCCCCCTCCCCTGGGCCGGGATGCCGCGGCTCCGCGCGAACTGCATCAGGTCCCAGCAGATCAGGAAGAACTCGGCCAGGCCGGTCCGCTCGATCACCTCGAGCTCGTGGGCCAGTTGTGTCACGACCTGCGGCGTGAGCGGGTGGTACTTGCGCCGCGCGCCGGCATGGCAGAGCGACTCCAGATAGCCGAACGGGGTCTCGCCCGGCGGCACCTCGAACCCCGGGAAGCGGTACCGCTCGAACCCGAGGTCGACGCGACAACGCTCGGCCAGGTCGGCCGCCGTCGCCAGGCCCTCGGACCATGCCCGGCGCACGGCAGGATCCGCGTCCGTGTCGTACGGGGGCAACGCGAGGAGCTCGTCGGTCGACTTCAGGTAGTACTCGCCATTCAGCCGGCGCAGGTACGCGCTTTCGTCGAGCGTCAGGCCGTGGCGGATGGCGACCATCACGTCTTGCAGCTCCCGATCCTCGGGGCGCGCGTAGTGCACGTCGTTCGTGACCACGACCGGCAGGCCGAGCTCGGCGGCCAGCCGCACCGTCTCGGCGACGAGCCAGTCGTCATCGGGGAGCAGGTGGTGCTGCAGCTCGAGCGCGAACCCCCCGATGCCCGGCAGGCCGGACGTGTCGCGCTCCCCGACCGACCGGCGGGCTCGGGCGCCGGGACCCGCGCTCGGCACGGCGCCGAACAGCCTCGCGTACCACTCCGCCGCCCGTGCGGCACCCTCCCGATCACCGGCGAGGAGGCGCCGCGCGATCTCGCCATGGTGGCACCCGGAGAGCGCGATCACGCCGTCGGTGTGACGCTCGAGCAGCGCGTGCGTGAAGCGCGGCACCCCCTTCGTGCCGGCCAGGTTCGCCGTGCTGATCAACCGTGAAAGGTTGCGGTATCCCGTTTGGTCGCGGGCGAGCAGCACGAGGTGGGGACCCCGCTGCGCGTCGGCGATCCTCCGCAGGTCTTCGCGGAGGGCGTCGCGGTGGGCGGGGAGGCGCGGCCGCTCGGCACGAGGGCGTGTCGGCCGCTCGCCGTGAGGTGGCAGCGGACCCCACACCCGATCCCCGCGCCGTGCCGGCACCACGACCCGGTACGGGTCCGGGACCGCGGCGTCGAGCAGCTCGATCTCCACCCCGACGACGGGATGGATGCCCAGCGCCTCGGCCGCCGTGACGAAGCGGACCGCGCCGTACAGGCCCTGATGATCGGTGATCGCCAACGCGCCGATCCCGAGCTGTGCCGCACGCGCGACCAGATCGGCGGCCGACGACGCTCCGTCGAGGAACGAAAACTCGCTGTGGCAATGGAGCTCGGCGTAGCGTGACATGCCCGTCCCTGCGGAGCGGCAGCTCAGTATAGAACGTCTGTTCGACGATGCCAATGGGCAGCGCTCGACGCCGGGCCGCGGCAGGGCGATCCGGCGTTGTCGATCGCGGTATGCTCCGGACATGCGACCGACCACCCGGGATCTCGTCAGCGTTGCGGTGTTCGTCCTCGTGCTCATCGTCCTGGTGGGCGTGTTCGTCGCGGCGGCACTTCCAGCGGGCCATGCCTGATGCGCGGGCGCCTCGCGGCGATCGCCTCGCTCGTGCTGCTGCTCGGTGCGTGCACGGCGGGCAGCTCGGCGAGCCCGCACCCTTCGAACGGGCCACCGACCACGTCGCCACCGGCGGCGGCCTCCACGTCGGCCGCCGCGATCTCGACGACGAGTACGACCTGGGGGCCGATCCTCGATCAGGCCCCCGCCTCGTTTCCCCGCTACCCTGGTGCCGCTGACGCCAACGGCGCCATCAACGAGCCCGTCACGCAGTCCCTCTCGACCAGCGCGTCCGTGACGACCGTGAGCGGCTGGTACGGGACGGCCCTCGCGCCGCTCGGGTACAAGCAGACGAGCATCAGCAACCCGGCGGAGGACGGGTCCGTGGCCGCCGAGTTCGACGGGAGCGGCCTGGGCTCCGGCTGCCGGGCGCAGATCACGTACCGGCCGATGGGCGCGCAGACCTTCATCTTCGTGCTTGTCGCGGCGGGGTGCCCGACGAGCTGACGATCGGCGCGGAACGAGCGGCGCCGGGCCGCTCCGGTCTCTCCCGATCCGCTCCAGCCCGCCGCCATCTGGCGCGTTCCGCGCAGAACGAGGCGCGCCGAAAAAGATCGCCGCGGCGCGTCACACCACGGCGCGCCCCTTCGTCATCTTGAGTACCACCATCTCCCCACTGGTGCGGCCGTGGTCGATCCGGGTTCTCCTCCTCCCCGGCTCGGAAGCGGCGCTCGATCTCGGCCCCGGCCCCATGGCCGGGGTCGAGTCGTCTCTCGCGATCCTGCCGTGGCCCGGCGTCGGCTGCCGACTCGCGCCCAGCCTCCATCAGTCGTACACCCGCTCGAGATGCCAGCTCCCATCGACGCCGTCGCGATAGACGAGCGCGAGGAGCCGCTCTCCCGCCACCTTGTAGTACTCGCGCCGGATCGGTCGCCGCCACCAGGATTCCTCGACCCGCCAGCGGTTACACACCGCGACTGGTTCACGCCGCCCATTCCAGACGAAGGCGACCGGACGACCCGCGGTGTCGAGCTCGACCGCGATCGTCGGGTGCTCCTCGAGCAGACGCGTCATCGTGACGCCTCCGACCAGCCGATGCGCGCTTCGGGTAACCGTGCCTCGGGGTCGCGTACGGTGGCCCGCAGCACGCGTCCTGAGCCGAAGCGGATCGCGAGATCGGCGAGCTGCCACTCGAGGCGCGCGGCCCGAGCCGCCTGGGGCGCGAAGAGCCCGAGCTGGCGCCCCGCGGCGGGGACCACGCCGTCGAGCTCGAGGGAGAGCCGCTCGATGGGGGCGGCCGGCGGAGCGGCCTCGAGACGCGCCAGGAGGAGCCGCTCCACGGCCTCGGGCCTCGCGGTGGGCCCGGGCAGTGGTTGCTCGACGCGGAGTGTGCCGGGCGCCTCCGAGCGCGGTGGCGTCGGGGGTGGCAGCGCTCCCCGGCGCACCGGCGTTTCGCGGCCTCGGCGCGCCCCTCTCACCTCGAGCGTCATCTCGAGCCGGGCCAGCGTCGCGCCGGTACCGCGCGCCGTCAGCTGCCCGCACAGCGCATCGGCGAGCCGATGCAGCACGAAGCGGAGCGCCTCGAGCGACTCGACCGGTGGTTCCAGCTCAGCTTCCGCGCAGAGCCGCTCCGCCGGCCGGCGCGGCACGATCCGGCGCCCGTCGCGTCCGCTCGCAAGATCGTGGAGGAACCCGCCCTCGGCGCCGAACCGCGCAAGCACCGCCGCACGGGGGAGCGCCGCGAACTCGCCGATCCGCCGCACGCCCAGCACGCGCAGCCGCTCCTGTGTCTCGGGGGCAGCAGGGAGCAACGCCACCGGCAGTGGCGCGAGGAACGCCGCCTCGACCTCGGGGCCGCCGGGCGGTACCGCGCGCCAGGTCACGTCCGCCCCAGGCAGCCGCTCCCGTGCGACGATCGCAGCAACGAGCGCCCCGAAGCGCGATCCGGCGATCCCCGCTCGAATCGGCCCGGGGATGTGCGGCGCAAGCGCCGCAGCGATCCGCCCGAGCAGGACCGGCTCCGCGCCCCAGAGCCGCTCGAGCCCGTCGATCCCCAGGTAGGCACCCCCGAACCCGTCCTGTTCCGGGTCCGTCTCCCCCTCGACGTACGGCGCGAACGTGGCCAGCGCGTCCAGGGCCGCCTCGGCGGCCGCGCGGTATCGCGCGAGGTCGGGGACGAGGAAGGCGGCGTCTGGCGCGAGCGCGTGCGCCGCCGCGAGACGCATCCCGCGCTGCACCCCCTGACGGCGCGCCGCGGGGCTGCAGTCAAGAACCTGCCCGGACTCCCAGGGGTGACCACCCAGGACGACCAGGTCGGGGAGCCGGCGCGAGATCCGCTCGAGTCGGAGCGGCAGGTGGGGCCAGCCGAGAAAGAGGAGGCGCATGGGTCGCAGTGGCGATGGTGAACTCCGATGATGCAAGGACCGACGACCGTGGTGGGGAGGCCGACCGCAGCGTCGGCTGCGTCGGCCGCGGGGATGGCGGCGCTGGGCGCAGTGTCGGCGGAGGCGCATGCGCGAAGAGGTCGAACAACCGCCCGACGCCGCGCTCTCGGTCGCCCTCGTCGGCATACCGGATCTCCAGCTCGACCCGGCGGCCCGGCGGCCCGAACCGGTTCTTCGTCACCGTGACCTGTGTACGCTGCCCGACCACATCCCGTCCGATGCGGATCCAGGCCCGGCGCTCCAGGTCGAGCCCCACCCCCGCGGACTCGGCGAGCGCGCCCCGCAGGGGCGGCGCGAGATCGACCGGCTCGAGCGTCACGAGCCGCGCACCGACCTGCCTGGCGCGGGCCGCCAACCGCCGGAGCAGCGCCTCTCGGTCGCGCGGCATCTGTTCGGGCAGGTCGGCCACCAGCACCTCGACCGCGCGTCCCCCGAGCAACGCGCCGGCGAGCCGGAGCCCCTCGGCCGCATCGGCCGCCCGGAGCACCAGCAGCCAGGCCAGATCCACGCCGCGGGCCACCGCCTCGAGCGGGTCGAAGGCGCGGGCGAGGTCCAGCCAGGCGGCGATCGCCCCCCGTGCCTGCGCCTCGGCGACGAACCGCAGGGCGAGCGTGGTCTTGCCGCTCGACAGATCGCCGCGGAGCGTCACCTGGGCTTCGCGGACGAGCCCACCGGGACCCAGGATCGCATCGAGGGCGGGGAACCCGGTGGGGACGACGCGGTCGTCGAGCGGCGCGAAGGGGTCCAGCAGGGGCGCGGCAGGCAACGGCAGCGGCGCGAGGGCGCCCTCGACGGGAAGGGCCGCTCGGCCATCGCCGAGCCGAACCGCCGCACTCCCCCACCGCGCCTCGAGACGCGCGAGTGCTGCCGCAAGCGGCTCGACCGGCCGGGATGGCCGACCGACGGGAGGATCGGAGGACGGGATCGGGCGGTTCATCGCCCGACTCATGATAGAACGAGTGTTCTATTTGTCAAGCACGCACGGCGCGCACGGACGGCGCGCGCAGCCGAGACCGGCGCCCGCCGCGCAACCTCAGATGGGTGCCGCCGCCAGCTCCAGGCCCAGCACCATCTGCCGCCCAGCCTCCCAGTCGGCCGGCCGTGTCGTCTCCAGCCGGTGCGCCTCATGCGCGAGCCACTCGCTGAGCCCGAGGTTCGTTTCGCGCAGCTCCCGCGAGCCCTGGTACCGCGCCCGGAGATCGGCGATGAAGGCGGCGTAGAGCGCTGTCGGGGAGAGGCTCGCGATCCGCGCCTCGGCGCCCGGCGTGAAGTCGATCGGCACGAGAAGCCGCGCGAAGAACGCCGCCACCTCGGGTGCCAGCGGATCGACGTCCTGACTGTGTCCGCTCCAGCGCAGGATCGGCGCCGGCGAGTCGAGCACGACGAGTGTCGTCTGCGGATCGTCCTGTGCGGCCCGCAGGACGCCGCCGAACGTGCAGAACGTGTTCTGCACCTCGAGCCGGTCGAAGATCCGTACCGGGCCCCAGGCCACCTCCATTCGCTCGGGCAGCGCCCGCGAACGGTGGAACTCGACCACCTGGCCCTTGCCCCCGGAGGTCACGTACCAGGTCATCCGTTCGGGATCGAAGTGCGCGAGCGTGGGCCGATCGCGCAGCGCCACGATCAGGTGCGAGCCGGCGGGCGCGCCAGCCTCGCCGACGCGCTCGTCGTGCACGAGCACGAACCCGAGCCGCGCGACGAGTGCCGCCGCGCGATCGAACGGCAGCAGTCGGAGGTCGGGGGTGGATGTCGGTTCCATGGGATCCCCTGGGATGGCAGCGCACGGGCGAGCGGCGCCACACGATGGGACGCACGGTCACGATGCTGCAGCCGTTACGATACTGCCGTCAGGGCGCACCTGCTACACTCCGATGCGCCCTGACGGGCGGGGCCCGTTGGCCCGTCCTCGGTGGGGATGTAGCTCAGCTGGGAGAGCACCGCGTTCGCATCGCGGGGGTCAGGGGTTCGAGTCCCCTCATCTCCACCATCTTCTCTGTCGACCGTCCAGACTGTGGCGACGTGGCCTCCGCGTGGCGCGCTGCCGGCACCTGCAAACGTGTGCGGGCGGCTGGCGATCAGGACGCGGTGACCACGAATGTGCCGTACATCCCCTCCTGAGCGTGGCCCGGCACGGAGCAGAGATACGTATAGCGCCCCGGCGTTGACGCGTCGAACGAGATCGTCGCCGCAGGAAGACTCGAGGCGCTCGCCGGCGGCAGTGTCTGGGCAAAGGCGCCCAAGACGACCGGCGCGGCCATCATGGCCATATAGGGGAACGGGGGCTGGGCGCTCGTGAGGAGCCAGTTGTGGACCATACCAGCATCGGCATTGACGAGCTGCAGGGTCACGCGCGCCCCACGCGGGACCGTGATGGTCGGGTTCGTGAGACCCGCCACGCGGAACGTCTCGTCCGGGCCAGATCGGA
>JAKAMV010000412.1 GCA_021812735.1 Chloroflexota bacterium
GTCAGCGCGGCCAACCAGATCGCCACGACGGACAACTCGACGGTCGTCACTCTCTCGATCGGGACTAACCCGGCGGTGGGCATGCTCTCCTGCACGAGCGGCACGGGCCGCAGGATCGTAAAGGGCGTCGCCACGTTCTTCGGCTGCAGGATCACCCGGGGCTCTGCGAACCTCTACACGCTCACCGCTACGAGCAGCGCGGCTTATGCCGCTGCCACCAGCAAGCCGTTCTACGTCGGGGGCGGCACCCGCACGCCGGTCTCGCCCACCGACGCCGTCGCCTCCGGCGTCAATCGCGGAACGTCCGGCTTCGGCACGCGGAGCCTAGCCGTGGCCCGCGACAGCTACGTCACGGTCCTCGTGCGGACGAGCCCGAACCTTGCGGGCTCACTGGTGCAGATCTGGGTCGCGTCGAAGACGAGCGGCTGGCGTCAGTTGACGCTGCGGCGGGTAGCCGCGGACGGAACAGTGCACTACTTCGCACGCGTCAACGGCTGGACCGCGTATTGGGTGAAGTTCACCGGCAACGCCACATACGCGCCGGCAGCGAGCCACGGGAGGATCGCCACCAACCCGCATTATTGATGTCTCCTGTTCTAGTAATTCGTAAGGTGGAGGGTCCGGCGCGTCCCGAATCGTACGCGGAGTCCGAGGCCCATCCGATGTCAGGCGTACTCGATCTGGTCGGGGCGTTCGCGAGGCAGCGCGCCCGCGCGTCGCGGCGCTCCCCTGCCGTCGTCCGCGCCGTCTGGCGACCCCTCGTCGGCGTGGCGATCGGCGCTGCCCTGATCGTCGCGCTGCGCCTGGCCGGCGCGCTCGCGGGGTCCGACACGGCCCTCGAGGTGATGGGCTTCGATCCGGACCGTGCCCGGCTGATCACCGGCTTGACCGCCGGAGGGCTCGGCGCCGCCCTCGCCGCGCTCGCGACCGGCGGGCGCCTCGGGCCGATCATCGTGGGGTATCTCGGCCTCGCCGTCGTCTTCGGACGGACGTTCCTCGACGAGACGGCCAGTGCGATCGCGACGCATGGGCCGCAGGGCTTCGAGCCGCTCGGCTGGCTGGCCACGCTCGTGACCCTCGCCTCGGCCGGCCTCGTCACCGGCTGGGCCATGGCCACCCTCGCGATCGAGGTGCGGCGCTGGCTGCGAGGCGGCTGGGCGCTGCTGGCCGACTGGCGCGGCCGGGACCGCCTGGATCGGCGCCGGCTGCTCCGGACGCTGGCGCCGCTCTTGGCGCTCGCCGTGGTCCTCGGCTCGCTCCCCACCTTCGCGGACATGATCAACTACACCCCCGACGTGGCGATGACCGGAGGGGCCATCCTGCAGGCCCCGCCGCTCGTCGGGGGCGACACCGGTAGTGGGCGCTCGGGTGTCGGGTCGGGTGGAGGGAACGGTGCGGCGGGAAGCGGGCCGATCGGCGTAGCGGCTGGCCCTGGGACCGGCGCTGGCGGCGCCGACGGGGGCGCCGTGACGAACGGATCGGCGAGCGGCGGAGCGATCGCCTCGACCCAACCGTGGGCCAACGCGCGCCCCACCGGGCGCGGCCAGGTCGTGGCCTTCACGCTCCCCTCGCCCTGGTATGACGGGCGGCGATCGAGCTCGACGGTCTGGCTCTACCTGCCAGCGGGCTACGCGACCGGCACCCAGCGCTACCCGGTGGTGTACACCGTGCCCTGGGACCTGGCCCACTGGGCGCTCGGGATCCATGTCGCCGCGCTCCTCGACCAGGCCATCGCGGACGGGACGCTGCCGCCCACCATCGTGGCCTTCGTCGATCTCGCGGGCGGCCCGTTCCCCAACAGCGAATGTGCCGACTCGTACGACGGCCGCGAGCGGGCCGACACCTACGTGTCAGCGACGGTCGTGCACGCGCTCGACAGCCGCTTCCGCACGATCGCCGATCCGGCGGCGCGCACCATCGCCGGCTTCTCGCAGGGTGGGTTCTGCGCCGCGAACCTGCTGTTGCGCCACCCCGACGTCTTCCACCAGGCGGTCATCTTCTCCGGCTACTTCGTGGCCGGGTTGCGCAGCGGCGAGACGGTCAACGCCTGGATGCCCTTCGGACACGTCCCCTCCGTGGTGGCGGCGAACTCGCCGATGCTGACGGCCGAGCGGCTCCCGCCCGCGCTCCGCCGGCAGCTCTTCATCGTCCTCTCGGCCCAGCCGGACGCGGGCGTCTTCGGGCAGCAGGCGAGCCAGTTTGCCGCGGTGCTGACCCGCGAGGGGTATCCGACCGACTTCTTGTGGAACCAGCTGGGGCACGCCTGGAAGGCCGTCCGCCTGGAGTTCATCCCGGCGCTGCGCGCGGTCGCGGAACGGCAAGTCCAGACGGGGGTGCTGCGCTGATGGCCCGCCTGCGCCCGGCCGTGCGGTGGCCCGCGATCCGCCCCGCCGCCTTGCGCCCGACGAGCGCGGGCCGGGCCGGGCGGGCGGCACGTCTGCTCCCCCGCGTCGTGATGGGGCTCGGCGCGTTCGTGGCGCTCTCCGACGCCTTCGCGTTCGGCACGGCCAGCCTCTCGAGCGTCCAGGCGCTGCTCCCGTTCGACACGCCGAGCGCGGACCCGCTGATCGCGGCGCTCAGTGCCGTCGGGTTGGCGGCGCTCACCATCGGGCTCGTCCGCGGCAAACGGCTCGCCTGGTGGCTCGCGATCCTCGTCTTCGCCGCGGGCGTGCCACTCCAGTTGCTCGCCCTCGGGCACACCGCCGGCGGGGTCGTGGCGGCGATCGCGCTGGCGCTCTTGACGCTCGACCGGAACCGCTACGGCGTGCGCTCGGCGCGGACGTGGAGCTGGACGACCTGGGGGCTCCTGCTGGCCGGGGCCGCCATCGCGACGCTCGCGACCGTGCTGGTGATCCTGCACGATCCGGCCGACGCCCTGCCCGCCGAGCCAGCCGACCTGCCCGATCTGGCCCGCACGCTGAGCGCCTGGCTGGCGTTCGGGGACCTCTCGGGACCGCCCTCCGGCCCGCGCACGACGCTGATCCTGGCCCTCGCGATCGCCTCGCGCCTGGCCGTCGCGCTCGCGCTCCTCGCCATGCTGCGACCGGTGGGCGACGACACGCCGGCGCCCGATCTGCGCGAGCGGGTGCGCGAGCTGGCGCGCCGCTACGGGCGCGGCGCGCTGCTGCCGTTCCAGTTGAGCGACGACAAGCGCTGGTACAGCCCGGCCGGGCGCGACGGCTTCGTGGCCTATGGCCGCGACGGACGGGTCGCCGTGGCGGTGGGCGAACCGGTGGGGAGCGAGCGCGACCGCTGGCTCGTCTTCGCCTCGTTCGTCGACGCGTGCCGCCAGCACGACTGGGTGCCGGTCGTCTACCAGGCGTCCGAGGCGAGCCTGGAGCGGCTGCGCGCGCTCGGCTTCCAGGCCTCGCCGATCGGCCGCGAGGCGATCATCGACCTGCCAACGTTCAGTCTCGCGGGCTCGCGGCGCGCGAACCTGCGCCACACCATCACGCGGGCGAAGCGCGGCGGCCTGACGGTCGCCTGGTACCCGGATGGGCTCGGGGCGGACACCGCACGGCTGGGCCCCGGGCTCGCGCAGGTCGACGCGGCCTGGCACGCCGAGAGCGGGCCGCCGGAGATGGGCTTCACCATCAGCCGCTTCTCACTCGATGAGCTGCGCCGCGTCCCGGTCGCGGTGGCGCTCGACGCCCGGGGCACGCCCACCGCATTCGTCTCGTTCCGCTCGACCGGCGCGGACGGCGGGTACGTGCTCGACCTGATCCGGCGCGTGCCCGGCGGCGTGCCGGGCGCGGTGGAGTTCTGCTTGGCCGAGGCCGCCGAACGGTTCCGCGACGCCGGCGCGACGACGCTCTCGTTGGGCCTCGCGCCCCTCAGCGGCCTCGACCCGGCCGGGCAGCGCCTCGAGGAGCGTGCGCTGGCGGCCGTGGCCCGGCTCGTGCGTCCCTTCTACGACGTCGCCGGGCTCGCCTTCTTCAAGGACAAGTTCGCGCCGCGCTGGGAGACGCGCTACGTCGCGGTGCCCTCACGGGTGCACCTGCTCGGGCTCGCGCTCGCCCTGGCGCGCCTGCACCTCGGCAGCCTGCGGGGTGCGCTCGCCCGCACCGCGGCCGACGTGGCGCGCTCGCAGGCAGCCTTGATGCGTCGCGCGAGGCGCGCCGCGGGCTGACCCGCGCGGATTGCCGGCCGGCCGTCTGGTCGCGAGCCTGCCGTCTGGCTCCAGATCGACCGGTACCGGCAGCTCAGCGGGCGCCGGAGACGGTGTGGATCGGCGGTAGACCCAGCACCTCGCGCGCCAGCGCTTCGTCGTCGACGGTGAACGCCACCTGCACCTTCGTCTCGCGCCGCCCCGAGACCAGGATCCCGGTGATGTTGACCCCCACCCGGGAGAGCTTCTCGGTCAGCTCGGCGATGCTGCCCGGCCGGTCCTCGACCTCCACGCAGAGCGTGTCGCCCTCCACGAACGGGACCCCCATGGCGTGCAGCACATCGCGCGTCGTGGCGTCGTCGTCGGTGGAGAGCATCGCGCACATCTTGTCCCCCGCCGCGCTGCCGGCGATGCTCTGGATGCTGATGCCGCGCATGGCGAGGGCCCGCGTCACGTGAGCGAGCTCGCCTGGCCGATTGTCGAGTTGGATGACGAACGGTTGGCCCACGGTCCTCACCTCCGTCCCCCGACCAGCCGAACTGCCGGTGCGGGGGTCAGTCTCTGGTCGAACGCGCCGTCGGCGGTCCGCGCCGTGCGGGTCGCGGCGCGGAGCAACCGAATCACCTCGGCCGCGGCGCGCGGTACAGCGTCCCGCACCGGCGGCGACAGCCCCTCGCCGAAGTCCATCCCCGGCGCGGCCTCCACGGCCACGATCCACGGCTCGCGCGGGAGCCGCGCGCCGAGCTCGCGGCCGACCGCCAGAGCGACTGCCAGCGAGCTATCGTGCGGGGACGCCAGGCGGCCCTGTGCGGGGTCGGGCAGCTCCGCCAGCCGCCGGGCGCGCACGGTGCCCAGCGGGGCCAGCCCCGTGGCGATCGCATCGACGATGATCGCCCGGTCGTAGCCGATCAGACGCTCCATCAGGCGCAGTCCGCCGAGCGAGAGCCGATCGACCTCGACGCGCCCGCGCAGCCGCGCCGGCAGGACGCCATCGCTGCGCGGTCCGGTCGCCAGGAGCGCCTCGACCGCGCCGGCCACCTGCCAACCGACGCCGTCGTCGCCAAGGATCGGGTTTCCAAGGCCCAGGACCAAGACACGGGCCACGCGCTCCGCGCGTGGTGGCTCCAACCCGGCTGGCCACGCGCCACCGCCCGGGCGCAGCGGGCACGTCGCGCGCCGGCGGGCCGCCTCGGCGCCCGCGTGGGCGGTCCGTGCTCCGTGCGCGCCTGCCACCGTCCGCCTCCCGACCCCATCCGTCAGCAGCACTGCCGCAGCACGTCGACGACCCGCCCCTCGGCATCGCGGATCGTCACCTCGAGCGGCATCTGCCCTGGCAGAGAGTGGGTCGCACATCCGAAACAGGGGTCGTAGGAGCGGAACGCCATCTCGACCCGGTTGAGCAGCCCGTCCGTGACCACGGTCCCGGCCCGGATGAAGTGCTGGGCGGCGCGGCGCACCGACATCGAAATCGGCGCGTAGTTGTTGGTGGTGCCCACCACGAGGTTGACCCGCGTCAGGATCCCGCGCTCGTCGGTCCAGTAGTGGTGGGTCAACGTGCCGCGCGGCGCCTCCACCGTCCCGACGCCCTCGGTCGGCACCGCCGTCGGGATCGCCCGCACATCGTCGGAGGTGATCTCGGGGTCCGTGGCGAGCTCCAGCATCCGTTCCGCCGCGTACAACAGCTCGACGAGGCGCGCCCAGTGGGCCGCGAGCCGGTTGTGCACCACGCCGTGGCGCCCGGAGGGTGAAGGTTCAGGGGCGAGCGTCGCGAAAAAGCGCTCGAATTCGGCCTCTGCCAGGGGTGTCGCCATCCCGTCTGCGACGTTGAGGCGGGCCAGCGGCGAGGCCACGTAGACGCCCGAAGTGGGGCCGTCGACGAAGCCCTTCCAGCCCACCTTCTTGAGGTACGGGAACTTCAGGTAGGTCCACGGCTCGACGTGCTCGGCGATCCAGTCCGCATACTCGGCGGGCGCGTAGGTCCCGAACGGCGTCCCGTCCGGAGCCACCACCCGGACCCGACCGTCGTAGAAGTTGACACGCTGCTGATCGTCGACGAGCCCCATGTAATAGGTGCGGTCGGTGTACGCGTCGCCTGCCAGCAGCTCGCGGTACGCGCCGTCCCCCAGGACCACCGAGTTGAAGAGCGCGATCTCGATCGCCCAGCGCGCGATCGCCTCGATCTCGGCACGCTCGGTCTCGGTGATCGAGCGGGTCATCCCGCCGGGCACCGCCGTCGCCGGATGGATCCCGCGGCCCCCGATGATCTCCACGACCCGATGGCCGTTCCGGCGTGCCTCGATGACCCGGCCCCCGATCTCCAGCCCGACGCGGCGCACGACCCCCAGGATGCTGCGCTCGGCGACCGGCGACTCCGGCCCCACGATGAAATCGGGCCCGCCCAGCGCGTAGAAGTGCGTGGTGTGGTCGGTGAAGTAGAAGGCGCTGTAGAGGAGCTCGCGCAGGAGGCGGCCGGCACGCGGTGGTGTCACGCGGTAGACGGCGTCGGCCGCCTTGGCGGCGGCAATGTGGTGGGCCTCGGGGCAGACGCCGCAGATTCGGTTCGTGAGGACCGGCATCTCCTCGACCGGGCGGCCCACGCAGAAACGCTCGAACCCGCGCAGCTCTGGGATCTGGAAATAGGTGTTGGCAACGTCGCCATGTTCGTCCAGGAAGATCTCGATTCTGCCGTGCCCCTCGAGCCGGGTGACCGGATCGATCGTGATGCGCTCCACCGCGGTCTCCCTACTCCCCGTCGTCCGCCCAGGCGGCACACCCGGCCCGCAGCAGCGACTTCGCCAGGTTGAAGCGATAGAACTGGCCGGCCGGGTCGGGCAGCCCGTCGAGGATCCGGTCGATGGCGGCCCGATCGTTCGCCTCGATCACCGAGGCGAACGCCGACAGCAGCCGCGCGCCGAAGTCGACGACGCCGTCCGCCGGCCCGTAGCAGCCGATGCACGGGGCACCGGCACTCGGACAGCGTGCGCCACAGCCGTCGCGGGTCGCCGAGCCGTTGCAGGGCAGCCCCTGCTCGAGCAGACAGAGCGTGGGGTCGACCCGGGGCAGCGCCTGGATCCGCGCGAACGAACGGATCGTCTTGGCGTGACGCCGCCGCCCGCACTCGTCGCAGACGGTGGAGCGGCCCGCGCCGATCGTCGCTCCCCGCGGCGGCAGTTCCGCGCGCCCCTCGCACGCGGCGATGGCCAGGTCGAGCACCGCGGCGATCTGGTGCGGTTCCGGCGGGCAGCCCGGCACGAAGTAGTCGACGGGCACTACCTGGTCCAGGGTCCGCAGCACGGGGCTGAACTCGGGGAGGCGCAGCTCGCCTTCGGGCATCTGGACGGAGGGCCGCGGCCGCACATGCTCCGGGTTGGCGGTGCTGACCGACTCGTACGCCGCCTCGAAGATCGCCGCGCCGCTGCTCAGGTTGGCGAGGCCCGGGATGCAACCCTCGCCCGCACACGATCCGAACGCGATCAGGAGCTGCGACTTGCGGCGCAGCAGGAGCGCCAGCTCTTCGTTCTCGCGGTTGCGGATGCCGCCGCTGAAGAGCGTCAACGCGAGCGCGCCGTCCGGTAGCGCCGCGACGTCGCGGTACTTGGCGTCCATCACGATCGGCCAGAAGACCAGGTCGAAGGCGGCGTCGAGCGCGAGGATCCGCTCCCCAGTGTTGAGCACGGCGATGTCGCAGCCGCCGCACGAGGCGGCCCAGTACATCGCGAACTTGGGCCTGGCGTTCCCGGTCGCAGCGCTCACGCGGTCACCTCCGCGGTGCGCCACGACGTCGCGCCGTCGGGCGCCGCTGCCTCCGCGTCGCCTGCCGGCACCCCGGCGTCGGATACCGGCCCGCACGGAAGCGGAGCCGCGTCGTCGCGCGCGAGCGCCGTGGGCCAGCGCAGCGGACCCAACGCGCGCACCTGCTCGACGAACGTCGTGATCTCCTGTGCGAAGAGCGCGCCCTCGCCCGCGCTGGCCCACGTCAGCCGTAGCCGCCCCGCCGCGATGCCGAACTGTTCGAGCGTGCGCTGCAGGAGTCGATGGCGGCGCAGCGTCTTGTAATTCTGATCGACGTAGTGGCAGTCGCCGGGATGGCAGCCGCTCACCATCACCCCGTCCGCACCGTCGGAGATCGGA
>JAKAMV010000413.1 GCA_021812735.1 Chloroflexota bacterium
CGATCCGATCGATCGCTACCGCGACGGCGGCCTCCATTGCCTCGGTGACGGGCTCCGGTGGGCCGGCGAAGGTGAGGACGCAGCGGTTGTGGTCGGGGTCCTGCGTGCGGTCGAGCAGGAAGACGCCCGCGACGGAGGCGATGGCACGGACGAGCGCATCGACCACCTCGGACCGCCGCCCTTCGCTGAAGTTCGGGACGCACTCGACGAGCCTGGTCACGTTCTCCTCGTGCTGCGTGTCATGCCATGATGGGGCGCCGTCGTCCCGTGCTGCTACGGGTTGCAGTCTAGTGGCGGCGACGGGGGCGAGGGTGGCGCCCAGGGGCGGGTGCCGTGGCGGCGGCCCCGCTTCAGAGTTCGCGCCGCAATACCGGGAAGTGCTCATCGGCCACGGCCATGACGAAGCCGGCCCGTTCCCAGAACGCCGGGAAGGCTGCGCTCGTAGCGTCCGGCCGCGCGCCCGCTTCGGGATACACCTCGACGGCAGCGAACCCCCGCTGCGCCAGCTCGCCGCAGACATCGTCGACCAGCGCAAGGGCGTATCCACGGCGCCGTGCCCGGGCGGTGGTCGCGATGCAGGTGATGACGGCCGGCAGCGGCGCGCTGGGGAGTTGCGGGTACAGATCGCGCAACAACAGCGCCCGCGGATACGCGGAGAGCGGGCCGAACTGGCAGTACGCCACGGGCCGCTCGGCGACGAGCATGACGCGCGCGTAACTCCCGAAGATGCCGTGACCGCGCGTCAGCAACGCGAGCTTGCGGGGCGCGCCAGGCCCGGGCCCCTCCGTTCGCGCCGGTCGTGGCGCAAATGGGTTGCCGGGCGCACGGGCGTGGTCGAGCGCGAAGGGATTCTGGGGCGCGAAGGGATTGAGGGGTGTCGTCTCCTGCGGCGCCCGGGGGTCGAACGGGTTGAACGCGGTGCCGCGGCGCGACGCTTCGTCGAGGAACGGGTTCGGCACCCGCGCTACCGGCTCCTCGAGCAACCGGTTCGGAGCCCGCGACCCGGAGGGCCCGCCCGCGGACGCCTCCGCCGGACGTGGGCGCAGCCACGACACGCGGTGCGCCTTCGACCCGGCGACCGCGTCCTCCCAGTAGTCGCAGGTGCGATGGTCGAACGATGGGTCCGCGCACGGCGGCAGAAGGGCGAACGCCTCCGCGTCGGTCACGTCGACAACGCGCCATCCAGCCATGCTCAGTCGAGTGTATCGCGGCCCCGACCGGTGGCCGCTGCTAGACTCGGCCCCGCATGTTTGCCTTCGTCGACCAGATCGTCATCCCCTTCCTGACCCATCTCTACGGCGCCGTCGGCTACGTTGGCGTCGGCGTGGCGATGGCGATCGAGTCGGCCATGGTCCCGTTGCCGTCGGAGCTGATCTTGCCGTTCGCCGGGTTCCTCGTCTCGGACGCCCGAGGCGTCGAACCACTCACCCGCGAGCCATGGTCGTTCTGGCTCGTGGTCCTCGTCGCGGTGCTCGGCAACACAGCCGGATCGCTGATCTCGTACGCCATCGGGGCCTGGGGCGGCCGACCCTTCCTGGAGCGCTACGGACGCTACCTGCTGATCCGGCCGGAGGAGATCGACCTCGCCGACCGCTACTTCGCGCGCTGGGGCCCCCAGACCGCGTTCTTCAGTCGCCTGCTGCCGGTCGTGCGGACGTTCATCAGCTTCCCGGCCGGCGTCGCGCGCATGCCGCTGGGGCGGTTCGTCCTCTACTCGACACTCGGTGCCGTGCCGTGGACGATCCTGCTCGTGTACGTCGGCACGGTCCTGGGGGCGAACTGGATCGACGTCCGTCACGCGCTGGCGCCGTTCGACACGGCGATCGCGGTGGCGGCGGTGACGGCGGTGGCGCTGTTCGTCGCCTGGCGTTTGGGGTGGGTCGCCCGCCTGCGGGGGATCGCCTGAGCGCGCTTATCCCCAGGTCTCGCCGCGGAGGCCCCGGATGTGCGAGACGTCGTTGCCGACGAGGAGCCGCGCCCCGTCGTCGAGTGCGCCCCGGAACCGCAACACTGTGAGGTTGGCGGGTGCCTGCACGAAGCGGCGGCGATAGTCGCGGATCGGCACCCCGAGCGCCACCGCGAGCAGGATCCGGTTCGTGGTCGAGTGGGCCACGGCGAGCACGCGTCGCTCCACTGCCAGCCCGGGCCACTCGCCGCTCGTCGCTGCCCTGGCCGCCGGCGGTCGCGGCCCGTCCCCGGCCTCCTCCGGCCGGCACACCGGGTCCGTCGCCGCGGCCCACGCCAGCAGATCGTCCAGGAGTGCCCGAACCCGTTGCGCGACCTGCTCGCCCGACTCTCCGTCCGGGCACGGCAGGGCGGCCGGATCGTCCTCCCAGCGCCGGCGTGCGGCCGCATCGGTCGCGTCGATCTCGGCGTACGTGCGCCCCTCCCAACGGCCGTAGTCCATCTCCGTGAGCCGCGCGTCGGCCTCCACCGACGCGTTCGGCACCACCAGCGAGGCAGTCTCGAGCGCGCGTCGCAGGGGACTCGAGATCACCCGGTCGAAGCGCACCCCGACGAGCCGCCCGCCGAGGGCGCGGGCGGCGCTCCGACCGACCTCCGAGAGCGGCAGGTCGAGCCGCTGGCCGAGGTGCTGTTCGGGCTCCGAGCGCGCCGTGGCGCCGTGCCGCGTGAGCACCAGGGTCAGCATGGGGTCGATGGTGGCATGGATGCGACTGTACCCCGGACGCCGCGCTAGCGGCACGGATCCGCCCACTGGGTTATCCTGCGCCGGCAGGCACGAAACACGCCTCCAACTTCGGGGTTGGGTGAAAGTCCCGACCGGTGGTCGGCGAGCCGCGACGGCGCGCCAGCCCACGACCCGCCGCGGTGCGCGAGCAGCGCGACGGTGGATCCCCTGGCAGGGAGCCGACGGTCAGAGTCCGGATGGGAGAAGCGAGGCGCGTGCGAGCGACGCCGCGCGGCGTCGTCACCGCCCGTGCCCCTTCCGCCTGCGCCCGAAGCGAGGCCGCAGCACGGGAGGAGCGACCCTGACCAGCATCGCCGTCCGCGGCGTCTCGCGCTCGTTCGCCACTGCCGACGGCCCCCTGCCGGTCCTCGACCGCGTCAGTTTCGAGGTCCCCGAACGCTCCGTCGTGGCGCTCATCGGCCCGAACGGATGCGGCAAGAGCACGCTCCTGCGGCTCGTTGCGGGGCTGCTGCGCCCCGAGGCGGGCGTGGTGGAGCTCGACGGCGCCCCGGTCAGCGGCCCAGACCCGCGCGTGGGTTTCGTGTTCCAGGAACCCCGGCTGCTCCCCTGGCGCGACGCCGCCGGCAACGTCGCGTACCCGCTCGAGCTTGCCGGGTGGTCGCGTTCCCGCCGCGAGGACCAGGTGCGCGATCTCCTCAGCCTGGTCGGGCTGCGCGAGTTCGCCGGCGCGCGCCCCCATGAGCTGTCGGGCGGTATGCGCCAGCGCGTCTCGATCGCCCGCGCGCTCGCCCTCGGGCCGTCCGTGTTGCTCCTCGACGAGCCGTTCAGCGCGCTCGACTCGCTGACCCGGGAGCGCTTCAACAGCGAGCTGGTGAACCTCTGGGACCGCACCGCGACCACGATCCTGCTCGTGACGCACTCGATCTCCGAGGCGATCTTCCTCGCCGACCGCGTCGTCGTGCTCTCACCTCGTCCCGGCCGCGTGGTGGCGGAGGTGCCGGTGGAGCTCGACCGGATCGAGCGCGAGTCGAACATCGACATGCTGGCCCTGGGCCGCACGGCGGCCCGTATCCGGCGCCACCTGGCCGGCGCAACCGACGACCCGAGCCCGGCCGAGCTGAGCGCGGAGCTGAGCCGCCGCGAGCGCGCCCGGCAGATACCGATCGAGGAGCTGGGCGTGCCGGCCTGGTTCGACCCGTTCGGACCGGAGGACCGCTCATGACCGACTCGCGATCCGTGGCCGAGGCCCGTGCGCAGGGCCGGGTCACCCGTGCTGGGCATCGCACAGGAGTCGGCCGCTGGCGTCGCACCGTGGACGTGACGCTGGCCGCCATGGTCTTCGTCGCCCTCTGGAAGCTCCTGGTGGTGGTGGGCGGGTACCCGGTCTTCATCCTGCCCGCGCCCGAGATCGTCGCCGGTCGCTTCGTCTCGGCCTGGACGGACGGCACTCTGGAGCCGCACGCCGCACAGACGCTCCTGGAAGTGACGTTGGGGTTCACGGTCGGGGCGAGCCTGGCGCTCGTGGCGGGGTACGCGCTGGCGCGCTCGCGGTTGATGGAACGCGTGCTGTCGCCGTACCTCGTGGCGGCGCAGGCCACACCGATCCTGGCCCTCGCCCCGCTCCTCGCGCTCTGGTTCGGGAGCGGCCTCTTGAGCAAGGTGGTGATCTGCGCGTTGATCGTCTTCTTCCCGGTTGCGGTGGCGACGATGGTCGGCCTGCGGAGCGTCGACCGGCGGCTGGTGGAGATGGCCCGCTCGTTCCGGGCCACGCGCTGGCAGCTGCTCTGGACGCTCGAGCTGCCCGCAGCGCTTCCCGGCATCATGGGCGGGATGCGCGTCGGCGTGACGCTCGCCGTGGTCGGCGCGATCATCGGCGAATGGGCGGGCGGGGAGCGTGGCCTCGGCGTACTGATCAACCTCGCGCGCGGCAGCCTGTTCGATATTCCGTTGCTCTTCGCGACGCTGCTGACGATCGCCCTGCTGGGGATCGCACTGTATCTCCTTGTCGTGCTCGTGGAACGCCGCATCGTCGGCGTCCGCGGCTGAGGTATCAACTGAGGAGGTCACCGTGTCACGATCCATCCATCGCACCGCAGCCCGCCGTAGCCCCGGGAGCCCCCGCCTGGAGCGCGCCCTGGTGCTGCCCGTGCTGGGCGCGCTCCTCGCCGCGGCGTGCGCATCGCCGGCGGCGTCCCCGACCGGGGCTGAGCCGGGGTCGCCCGCCCCGCCGTCGGTCGGCCCGTCGGAGGGCACGCCGAGCGGGTCGCCGGTAGCCGGGTCGGGCGGATCGGGCGCCCTCAGCCACCTGACCGTCGGGCTCGGCTACATCCCGAGCGTGCAGTTCGCGCAGTTCTACCTTGCGCAGCAGGCGGGGTACTACCGAGACGCCGGCGTCGACGTCGCGTTCGAGAACAAGATCGACCCCGACCTGATCGTGCTGGTCGGCCAAGGCGCGCTCGACGCCGGGATCGCCGACGGCACGAGCGTGATCCCCGCCGTCAGCCAGGGGATTCCGATCCGCTACATCGCCACGATCTATGGCACGTTTCCCAACATCGTCTTCGCGAAGGCGAACTCCGGGATCACGAACGCGGCCGACCTGAAGGGCAAGCGGATCGGCACGCCCTGCAAGTGCGGCAGCTCCTGGATCATGCTGCAGGCGCTGCTGCACTCGGCGGGGCTCTCTACGGGCGACGTCCAGGTGGTCGAGTACCCGGACTTCAGCCAGGAGGCAGCGGTGGCCCGTGGGGCGGTGGACGCGGCGACAGGGTATGCGAACAACGAGCCGCTGCAGCTGCAGTCACAGGGTCAGCCCGTGACCGTGCTGCACGTCGACCAGAGCGTGCCGCTCCCCGGCCCGGGGCTCATCGCGAGCACGGCGACCATCGCCGCGAAGGGCCCGGCGCTGAAGGCGTTCGTGGCCGCCACCCTGCGAGCGATGCGCGAGATCGCGGCGAACCCGCAGTCGGGGTTCGATGCGGCGGTCAAGGTGGTGCCCGAGCTCGCATCGCAGCGGGCGCTCCAGATGGCGATCCTGCAGGCGACGATCGCGACATGGCGCAGTCCGTACGGGGCCGCGCACGGGCTGGGGGCGATCGATCCGGCTGCCTGGCAGGCGTCGCTCACGTTCATGTCGTCGCTGCCGGAGCATCTGGTCGCCAGGCCGCTGACGGTCGACCAGCTGATCGACCCGAGCCTCCTGCCGGCTAGTTGAACCGGGTCAGTCGGAAGGCGGCGGGTCAGGGCGTCGCCGCACGCCGCGACGCGCGTGCCTGGACCTCCGCGGCCCGGATCACGTGCTGCATCAGGACCGCGTTCGTCACCGGGCCGACGCCTCCCGGAACCGGCGTGATCGCCGCGGCAACGCGCGCCGCGCTCTCAGATTCGACGTCGCCGACGATCCGACCGTCGATCACGCTCGTGCCGACGTCGACGACGACCGCCCCGGGCTTGAGCATCTCGCCCGTGACGAGGCCCGGCGCCCCGGCGGCAACCACCAGGACGTCGGCCTGCCGCGTGTGGCTCACCAGCTCACGCGTCCGCCGGTGGCAGATCGTCACCGTGCAGTGTTCCCGCAGGAGGAGCTGCGCCACCGGCCTACCGACCACGTAGCTGCGCCCCACGATCACGGCGTGCAGCCCCTCGAGCGAGACGCCCGAGCGCCGCAGGATCTCGAGCGTGGCCTCCGCCGTGGCCGGCGCGAAGCCGCCGTAGCCCAGGGTGACCAACCCGGTGTTGAGCGGCGTAAGACCGTCGACATCCTTCGCCGGGTCGAGCGTCTCGGTCACGACACGCGGCGAGAGGCCGCGCGGCAGCGGCTGCTGCACGATGATCCCGGCGACGTGCGGATCTGCGTTGAGGCGGCAGAGCTCGGCGCGAACACGGGCGGCCGAGACGCGCCCCTCGACGTGGACCTCGCGGCCCTCCAGCCCGACGCTCGCGCAAGCGCGGAGGATCTGCTGCAGGTAGCGGGCGAACGGCTCGCTCCGCCCGAGCACGAGGGCGGCCAGTGCGGGCGTGTACCCGTGACGGCCCCGGAATGCTTCGACGGCGGCCCGCACCTCGGCGCGAAGATCGGCGGCGATCGGCGCACCCGCCAGGAGGCGACCTCTGGCGGGCCGGTCGAGGGCACCGGGATCGGCGAGCATCGTCACGCTGCGGCAGCCCCGGGATCGGCAAACAGCGTCACGCTATCGGCAAACAGCGTCACGCTGTGGCACCCACGCGCGGGCCACCGGTACCAGCGTCACGGCCGATGCTCGGGCAGATCGCGGTGCCGCCCATCACGCCGTTTCCGGCTGGCGCAACCGACCGGCGCCGACGTGCTCGCGCGCCCGGGCCACGCGCTCCTCGATCGAGGTGAGCAGCCGCATTACCTCGTCCGTGGCACGACCGGCGAACAGATCGTCTCCAACGGACGGCAGGTTGACCAGCACGTTGGCCGCCGCACCCCGACCGGCGGCCTCGACCAGCAGCGCGGCGACGTGCACGTCGCTCGCGGCGTTCAGGTTGCTCCGCCCCGCCATCGCCTCGACCTCGACGGCCAGGTCCGCACAGCGGCGCACCACCTCCAGTGGCACGTCGGTGGCATGGCGCGCGGCGGAATGAATGGCCGCACTGCGGACCTCTTGCTGTTCCGCGGTCTCGCGCGGCAGTTTGAGCGCCGCGGCCAACCCCCGGTACGCCTCGGAGTCGCGGTCCGCGAGGTCGAGGAACGCGGGTGCGGCCTCCGTGGTGTAGGCGAGGGCGCGACGGTGCGTCGCTTCGTAGGGGGCGTACTTCGGGCGCCCGAGCGATAGGCGAGCGACCATGGCGATCAGGGCGGCGGAGAAGCTCGCGGCGATCGCAGAGGCCGACCCGCCACCCGGGACCGGTTCGGCCGACGCGAGACGGGAGATGAACTCGCCGATCGAGAGGTCGGCGAAGCGTTCGTTGGTCATCGCCCGGATTGTCGCATCCGCGGCCGGTTTCGCGCCCGCCATCGTCGGTACCGGGCCTCCGGCGCAGGTCACCCGGTCGGGGCGCTATCGCTATCAGGCGGCCGCAACGAGGCCCGGCGAGCCGGCCACGAGGTCACCGGACGCGACCAAGGGTCAGGCTGCGCGGGGCGGCGCGGGGCGGGGCGGCGCGGGGCGGGGCGGCGCCAGGCGGGCGTAGGGCGGCGTCAGGCGGCCGGGGCAAGGAGACCGACCGGATCGAGTGTCCGACCGGCCGCGGTGGGCTCGAGCCCCTCGACGATCCACCGCCGATCGCGATGCCGGTAGACGAGCGCGAGACGGGCCGCCTCGGTGAGTACCTCGAAACAGGTGCGCGGCCCAAACGCGGCTGGATAGGCCGCCGACTCGTCGCGGACACGGGTTACCGCCAGCACGTGCAGTTCTTCGCGCGCCAGTCGGATCGCACGCGGGCGACCATCGAACCAATCGCAGCGCACCTGGACCTCGAGCGGGGAGACGCGGATCATGGACATCGGTCGGCTCCTTCCGGGGCGATTTCGTCTCTCCGTTCCCACAGGGCACGTCGGCGGCGAGAGAACATCTGTTCTGTTGTGCCGTATCTAACCAGAACAGAT
>JAKAMV010000414.1 GCA_021812735.1 Chloroflexota bacterium
CCGTTTCCACGGTGAGGCCGTGCTCGCGGATCCGCGGACGCCCATCCCCGAGCTCCCGAAGATCGTCGCCGAGATCATCGGCCCCCTCGCGGCCCAGACCGACGTCAGCCTGACCGTCCGCGTCGAGGTCGAGGCCGAGCACAAAGCCGAAGCCGGCTTCACCGACCAGACCGTACGGACCGTCTCGGAGAACGCGCGGACCCTGCGGTTCCACGACTTCGGGTTCGAGAAGGAGTAGCGCCACCCACCCCTTGCTGTCGGCCCCTTGGCAGCAGGACCTGATGCCGCGGGACCGCTATCGCCGCCGGATGAGGGCGCGAAGTCGCTCGACGATGGACGGCGCTCGGGTCGTCGGCAGGACGGACGTTGGCATCACATCGGGCCGGGGGTGTGCCGAGTCAGTCGCCCACCACGAGCTACGCATAAGGGCATCGCGCGCCCGTGCTTTCTCGATGCGCTCCTTCGACCACGGCGGAGCCCACACGACAGCATCGCGGCGCACCCAGTAGTGCGACCGGCACGCCAAGCTCCAGTTCCCGAGTGACGGGTGAAGCGACACGGTCTCGCCGTCGAAGAGCAGTTGCCAGTCCGCGGGCGAGAGCGGTGTCACCACGCGTTCGCCGCACCCGCATGGACAGGAATGGACGACCGTGGCGTACGCGAGGCTGACGTACAGGACACCTGCCTGAAGCTCCTTCGGGACGAACTCGACGAACCGGTGCTCGAAGCGGTCGATCCGGCTCACTCAGCGGCCTCGTTGTCGATCGTGTTGCCGTCGATCGTGTAGAGCATCTGCTGCTCGTGCTCGAGGTCTAGGTAGAAGCCGAGCTCCCGCTTCCAGCGGATCACCGCGAGAGCGGCATTGAGCGCGTTCAGGTCGCCCACCTGAATGTTGTCGGCGTAGATGTCGGGCTCGCCGTCTGCGAGGGAGATGAGACCACGATGCGACACCGGCTTGCCCGGGACGCCCGCAGTCACACGCAGCGTCCCGCCGATCGACGTGTCCTTCAGCCAGGCGCCGATCCCGGTGTCGTAGAACGGGATGTTCGACGCTTCGAGGTGCTCTACGATCGCCCGCTTGGCCGGTGAGCCGTCGATGCAAAGGAACACCGCGTCCATGCCGTCGAGCTCACCGAGTCGACCCTCGTCCACGTAGTAGGGGTGCGGGACCAGAGTCGCGCGCTTGCGCATGGTCGCGTACACGGCCGCGAAGTGCTCCGCCTTCTGGGGCCCGCCCCGCAGGTCGGCCGCCGATGTCGCCCCTGGCGCGCGGAATGCGTTGTGCGTGAGGAACCGGTCCCCGTCGAACAGGTGGATCTCGGCTACCGGCGTCTTGGCGACGAGGTCGAGCACGTGTGACCCCGTCCCGCCAACCCCGACGATCGCGATCCGCCGCAGGCGAAGTCGGTCCGTCGCGGCTCCGATGCCGGCATGCGCGCTCGCGGTCTCCTCGTACAGGAATGGCGAGTCGTCCTCGATCGGCTCGAGTACCGGGTACGTCAGCGGCGTCACGTTCGGGTCCACCATGCGCGCCTCGGCGAACAGGATGTGCACGTAGGTGCTCATCTTCTCGTAGTAGTCCGGATAGCCGCCCGCCGGCTTGTGCGAGAACGAGAAGCTAGGCGTCAGACCCGAGCCGAGGTTGAAAGGGCCGATCTGGTTGATGAGCTTGTCGAGCCCGCGGCCGTTCCGGTCGCAGGGCTCCATGCCGTCGAAGTAGACGACGTGGGTATCAGGAATCTGTGTGACGTCATCCGCGAGGTTCAGGGTCGAGATCAGCCGGCCGTATTCGGCCGTCCCGTCGTGGGTCACGTACGGAACGTGGCCCACGACGAGGTGGCCGGCGATCACATCGACCTCGTACCCCTCCTCGAGAAGCCGGCGAAGATCGGTACTACGACTTAGTGGTCGGCGTGACATTGAAGATCAGCCCGTCGACCACCTCGACGCTATCTCCCTCGGAGAGAATCCCCTTGGCGCTGCCATGGCCGTGGCGGTAGGTGACGGAGTAGATGATGTTCGGGTCGGTCGAGGGCGTGGGAAACGCGAGGGCGACGACATCGGCGTAGGAGATCCGCCCCTTCTCGACCTCGTGCGCTGTCCCGTTGACGACGATGGTCACGAGCTTGTGCTCGTGGTCGGCGTCGCGAGTCTCTTCAGCCATGGTTGCTGGTCCTCCGGTGGTATGTGAGCGGGTTGCCAGCAAGAACTATACCGACTAGGTGCATTGGATGCAACCACGCATGCGCGAAGTGGGTGCACCGAGCGGTTCCATGCGGTATGATCCACCGCTGGTGGAACTTCTGTTCGAGGACGCAGCCCTCGCCGCAGTGTGTGGGTCCCATTCACGGTTGCTGCACGCCTACGGGGCTGCGGCCGCACGGGTCATCGGCGCCCGGCTGCACGAGATCGAGGCGGCCAGCACTCTCGGTGAGCTTCGCCTTCTTTCCCATCTGCGGCTCGCCGAGGTCTCTGGCCGCCCTGGCTGCGCGCGTGTCGATGTCGTGCCGTCATTGCGGCTCGCGATGCGGCAGTCAGGGGCGCGCAGGAATCGGATCGAGTGGCACGCCACGGACCCGGTCTTCATCGTCGAAATCAGCGATGCCCGAACGTGAGTCCGCCAATCGAGAGGAGAGAGCGATGACCGCGACCCCTGTGGCGTTCCGGCCTGACTACGCGATCCCGCCCGGTGACACGCTCCGCGCAACCCTCGAGGACGCGACCATGACCCAGGCCGACCTTGCACGACGGACCGGGCTGTCTACGAAGCACATCAACCAGATCCTCCAGGGGGCCGCATCGATCAGCCCGGAGACAGCGCTTGCTTTCGAGCGGGTGCTAGGCGTGCCGGCGCGCTTCTGGATCGCGCTCGAGGCCAACCATCAGGCCCGCGTTGCGCGACTCCGTGACGACGCCGCCGCGAAACATGATGCGGACTGGGTGGCGAGAATGCCGACGCGCGAGCTTGTGCGCCGAGCACTGCTGCGCCCCACGACGGAGGTGACCGATCTCCGTTCGCAACTCCTCAGCTTCTTCGGCGTGGCGTCGCGAGAGGCATGGGATGCGCTGTGGCAAGCTCCGGAAGCCGCGTTCCGCAGGTCCAAGGCCTTCGAGGCTGATCCGTATGCCACTGCGGCGTGGTTGCGGATCGGCGAGCTCCGGGCGGCCCGAGTCGAGACGCAGCCGTTCGACCGGGCGGCGTTCGTCAGCGCGCTCTCGACGATCCGGACGCTGATGGTCCAGCCGCCCGAAGTCTTCGAATCGGCAATGAAGCAGCTCTGCGCGGACGCCGGGGTCATCGTCGTGATCGTGGAGGGGATCAAGGGCTGCCGGGCGAGCGGCGCCACCCGATGGGTGTCGCCAACGCGTGCCCTCATTCAGCTCTCCTTGCGCTACCGGTGGGAGGACCACTTCTGGTTCTCGTTCTTTCACGAGGCCGGGCACGTGCTGCTCCACGGCAAACGCGAGACGTTCATAGAGGACTCGGATGGCCGGTCGACCGAGGAGGCGCAGGCGGACGCGTTCGCGACGGCTCACCTCATTCCGCCGGCCTTCGAGTCCGAAATGCTCCGGGTCAGGACCCCGGCGCAGGCCACGGCGCTCGCGGCCAAGCTCGGCATCCCGGCCGGCATCGTCATCGGTCGCGCGCAGCATGAGGGCTTGATGCCGTTCAGCATCGGGAATACGCACAGGCGGAAGTTTCGGCTGATCGAGTCATCCGCTCCGATCAGCAACACGCTGGGCACCCGTGCCGTTTCGTGACGAAGATCCCAGCCAAGGCGGCCACGCCCTGAGGGGTTGCCGCGAAAGGACACACCCCTGGCGGCCGGGTAATTGGGCCCGCACTCGGTTCACGTCCGCCCACGGCAAAGCACTCATCCCACCGCCAACGCGTACCAGTCGAGCGGGTCGTAGGCTTTGCCTACTGTGCCCCCGAGTCCGTCCGCACCACCAACATCAGCACGGTGAAACGGGGCGCTGAGGCGCGAGGTCACTTCCGTTGGCAGTAGCCCAGTATCGCCCACCAAATCCGCCGGTATGCGAACCTCCGGCCGGCACGCGGTGCGTCGGCAGGATATCGGTCGGCGAGACGACGCGGATCTCGCCGATGAGGATCCGCAGCAGCGCCTTCGTCCGGGCGGGCTTCGCTTGCTTCAACACTTCGGCCAGCTGCTGCCCTGCAGCTCTGCCACGCGGGCCTGGAGGAGGGGAGCCGCGAGGTGCCTGCCTCGAAGGCGCCGTGATCTCGTAGGCAAGTCACCGTCTTACAACAGCCGCCGGCTGCCTCTACGCACCCCCGCCGGCACGCCGAGCAGGTCCGTGCTCCTCACCCGATCGGGTGCTCTGCCGCTGGATCGCGACCGTCGCCCGGAGATCGTCCGGACACCTCTCGTCACTGCGCTTGCCGCTTCGTGACGAACGCCTCTTGGCTGGAGTGGCGTCCCCGTGCAGGCTGCATTCGAGGCGCAGCGACCAGACGCGGACGTCGTCGATCGCCGGGACGATCTCAGGCTGCAGGCTCCCCGGGAGGTTCAAGCTTGGGCGAGTACCTCGACATGCAGGCTGCGATGGGCATCACCAAGCACCAGGGCGGCCTGCCCGCGACGAGACAGCTCCTCGCGCTCTGCCACATCGATCGCGCGAGCGAGGTGCTCGATGTGGGTTGCGGCATCGGCGTCGGTCCTGCCTACATCGCGCGGACCCACGGCTGCCGGGTCGTCGGGGTGGACGCATCTCCAGCGATGATCGCGTGGTCCCGGCGGCGGGCGCGCGAGGCAGGAGTCGAGGACCGTGTCGCGCTGCAGGTCGCCGATGTCCTCGCCCTGCCCTTCGAGGACGACCGCTTCGACGTCGTCCTGGCCGAGTCGGTGCTCGCCTTCGTCGAGGACAAGGCACAGGCGATCCGCGAGCTCGTGCGGGTGACGAAGCCCGGGGGCTACGTCGGGCTGAACGAGGCCGTCTGGCTCGAACAGGACCGCCAGAACCTGGAGGAGCTGGCCCACGACCTGGGAGCCGAAGTCCTGGGCGCCGGCGAGTGGCGGGCCCTGTGGGATGCATCGGGGCTCCGGGACCGGGTCGTGAGGCTGCGCCTGGTGGAGGCCGGGGTCGAGGTGCGCAGCCGGATGCGCTGGATCGGCCTTCCGTGGCTCGTCCGGGCCTGGGGGCGGGTCATCTACTTCTACCTCACCAGGCCGGCGATCCGGCATTCGTTCCACTCGGTCCTCGCGGGCGGGAGGACGCTCGACCACTGGTACTACGGACTGTTCGTCGGCCGGAAGTAGCGCTCGAGCGACGAGGGGTCGGACCAGGATCGTGCGGTGGCGGGACATCTGGAGTTCCGGACGCATCTCAGTGTCAGGCGCACGTCCAGACGCGCTGCGCGGGCAAGGTCCAGCGCGATCACGTCAGCACGACCCTGTCGGTTCTGGGTGACCCCGCGTCGGTCGTCCTCGACACCCTGAGGCTCTCGGGCAACGGCGTGTAGCTGGCGCTCGGCTTCTCCGAGCCTGCGCGCGGCGTACCTCCCCATGACTCTTGGCGCAATCCCTGGGGGAACGGTAGGCTCCGTTCGCCACTCGAGGGAGTTCCGGCAATCGACGCGTCCCGGGAAGGAGGACGCGGTGGAGATCGCGACGATGGGTGGTCCGGGCATGGCGAGTGCCCGCTTCTTGACACAATCGAGCTTCTCCGCCGTCTCATTCAGAACCAGTGCGTGAACGACGGCTCGGTGGACTCCGGGCAGGAGGTCCGGAATGCCGACCTGCTCGAGGGCTTCCTCGGCGGGGTCGGTCTCCAGTTCAGGCGTTTTGAGCCTGCACCCGGACGGGTGAGCCTGCTCGCGCGGCTCGAAGGAGGCGATCCGTCGGCACCCACGCTCCTCCTCGTTGGCCACACCGACGTCGTCCCCGCGACGGCGTCCGACTGGCGACATGACCCGTTCGGGGGCGAGATCATCGACGGCGAGATCTGGGGCCGCGGTGCGGTCGACATGCTGAGCTCGACCGCGACGATGGCCGCTGCCATCCGGGAGCTTGCGCGGCGGCCGCGCCCACCCTTTGGCGACGTGCTCTTCCTTGCGGAAGCCGACGAGGAATCGGCCGGAACCTGGGGAGCGAAATGGATCGCGGAGCACGATCCCGAGGTGCTCCGCGCGGATTACGCCCTCACGGAAGCCGCGGGCTACCGCCTGCCCCTCCCGACGCGCGACGGCGCCGTCCCCATCCAGGTGGCGATCGGCGAACGCGGGCTCCACTGGTGCCGTCTCACGATCCGGGGCCGCGGCGGCCACGGCTCGGAGATTGTGGGGGCACGCAACGCCACGGTCATCGCGGCGGAGGTCGTCCGACGCCTGATGGCCGGGCAGCCGCCGGCCGTGCTCGGCGACGCGTGGCACGCCTTCGTCGCCGCGCTGGACCCGCCCCCCGAGCTGGCGTCGGCGTGGCTCGATCCCGACCGAGTGGCCGAGCAGCTCGCCGCGCTCGGGGCGCCGATGAGCGGCGCCCTCCACATCATCACGCACACCACGATCATGCCGACCACGCTCCGCAGCGGGACGAAGGTGAACGTCGTGCCTGACCGCGCCGAGCTCGAGCTCGACATCCGGACCCTTCCGGGCCACGGTTCGGAGGAAGTCCGAGGGTTCATCCGCGACGCCCTCGGCGACCTCGCGGACGCCGTCGAGCTCGCGTTCCTCGTGGAGGATCCGGCAAGCACATCGCCGGTGTCCTCGCCGCTCTTCGAGGCGGTCGGCCGCACGATCGAGCGGCTGGTCCCAGGATCCCGGCCCGTCCCCTCGCTGTTCCTCGGCGGGGCTACCGACGCCCGCTTCCTCCGTCGCCTCGGTGTGACCGCCTACGGGACGGGGTTGTTCAGCGACCGGATCCCGCTGGGCGACATGTTCCGGATGGTGCACGGGGTCGATGAGCGGATCGACACCGACAGCCTTGGCCTCCTCATGGCGTTCTGGGCAGGGGTGGCTGACGCCCTACCTTCACTGCCGTTCAGCCCGCGCGGCTGATCGAACGCCACCGGCCCGACGCCGCCGACACGAGCAGGCAGACGCCCAGCACGACCACCATGGCGGCACCGGGGTGGTCGGCCAGCCGCCCCACGACACCCACCGGGGCGCCGCTCGCCCCGTCCGCCCCCTGGTACCACCGGGGCGCTTTCGGCCGCCAGGCGGGCCATAGCCGGGACGCGCCGTACCGGTACGCTCTCGGGTGCGATGGCATCCGAGCACCTGGGACAGGCCGTGCGCCTGCCGATCACGTCCGGCTGGCGCCGCGCGGCGCTGCTGCTGGCGTGCGTGCTCCTGTTGCTCCTCGTGTACGCCGCCGTGCGCGCCACGGGCGGCGCCCCGAACCCGCTCACCCACTTCGCCTACCTTGCGATCGCCCTGGCCGCACTGAGCGGCGGCTGGCGGGGCGGACTCCTCGCCGGCGTGGCCGCCGGCGTGCTCCTGGGGCCGCTCATGCCCGACAGCACGGCCGCCTCGACGAACGACCTCGGGCAGTGGGGCTGGGCACTGCGCCTCGCGGCCTTCGTGGCGGCAGGCGGGGTGCTCGGCTTCTTCTGGGACCGTCTGCAACGTCTCGCCGGCGTGGTCGCCCGACGCGCCGCCGACGAGCGCGGGACGGAGGTTCTCCGTGCCTCCGAGGAGCGCCTCCGGCGCACCGTCGAGGTCACCGCCGACGGGATCCTGGTCTTCGACGCGACGGGCCGCCTGACGCTGTGCAACGCTGCGGCCGAACGGCTCCTCGGCTCACCGCGCGCCGACCTGCTCGGAGTCCCGTACGGCGATCTCGCCGTCCGCGTGGGCCTGCAGCGCCCGCGCGAGGCACCCGGGGCGCGGGACCGCATCTTCGCTGCCCTTGCTTCGGGGCAGGATCTCCCGCCCACGGAGCTGGCGCTCCGGCGTCCGGATGGGGCGGAGTGTCGCCTGCTGGTGACGGTGCGGGCACTCGACCCGCACCTGCCCGCCGCCGGCCTGACCATCAGCCTGCACGAGGTGACCGCCGAGCACGCCCTGGCCCGGCAGCGGACCGTGCAGCTGGCGGAGCTGCAGGCGGCGGCCCAGGCGGCCGCGGGGGCACCGACGGCGGGGGCGGCCGCCGAGGCGCTGCTCGCGCAGTTCGCCCGCACCTGGCCGGTCGTGGCGGCGGCCATCTACCTCTTCGACGCCGCGGCCACCCAGCGCCTGGCCGTCTGGCTGGCCCCCG
>JAKAMV010000415.1 GCA_021812735.1 Chloroflexota bacterium
CGAGCTCCTGGGAGTTCTGGTTGGCGTCGGCCGCGGCGCCGGCCGGGGAGCCGCCCAGCCTGGCGGACGCCGAGGCGCTGACGCCGCTCGCGGTGAGCGCCACCACGACGGCGAGGGTGCCGGCCATGGCCAGGTTCCAGCGCGGGCGCGTGCCGATCAGCCAGCCGCGGCGCAGCGGGTCCTCGACCAGGCGCGTGGTGGCCGCGGCCAGCGGGAAGGACGCCAGCGCCAGCACGACCCGCGCCGCGACGGGCAGCGTCGAGCCGATGGCGAGGGCCGGCAGCACGAGCAGGGGCCAGTGCCACAGGTACACCGAGTAGCTGATGCGCCCGATCTGCCGCGGGACGGCGGCCCCGAGCCATCGGGCCGGTGCCCAGGCGGCCGCCAGCGAGCTCGCCGCCATGCCGCCCCAGATCACCAGTGCGGCCCCCGCCGCAGGCAGCAGGCCGGCCAGACCCGGGAACGCCGAGGAGCCGGTGAGCAGGAACCCGGCGGCCGCGATCAGGGCGAGACCCGCCCAGGCCATGATCGCGCCCAGGCCGGGGACAACCCTCCGGAGCTGCGGCTCGCCGACGGCGAGGACGGCGCCCAGGGCCAGCTCCCACGCCCGGCTCGGGAGCGAGAAGAACGCCCAGGGCAACGACACGCCGGCCAGCCAGGTCGCGAACGCGAAGGAGGCCAGCCCGATGCCGCCCGCCGCGAGCCCGACGCGGCGGCCCGGCCGGTCCGAGCCGCGCGCCACCAGCAGGATGATCGCGGGCCACAGGAGGTAGAACTGCTCCTCCACGCCGAGCGACCAGTAGTGCAGGACCGGCGACGGCGTCGTGGCCGTCGAGAAGTAGTCGGTCGCCTGCGCGGCGAACGACATGTTCGAGACGTAGACGCCCGCAGCGGTCACGTCGTGGGCGATCTGCGGGACCAGCAGCGGCGGGGCGAGCAGCAGGGCGGCCACCAGCGTGACCAGCAGGACGAGCGCCGAGGCGGGCAGCAGGCGGCGGACCCGGCGCGCGTAGAACTCGCGTAGCGAGATGGTGCCGGTCTCGTGCCGCTCGCGGAGCAGGAGGCCGGTGATGAGGTAGCCGGAGATGACGAAGAACACGTCCACGCCGACGAAGCCGCCGTTCGCGCCCAGCAGGTCGGCGTGGAACAGGAGGACCAGCAGCACGGCGACGGCCCGGAGGCCCTCGATGTCGTTCCGTCGCTCGTGCCGACGGCGAGCAGGCTCGGCGGCCTCTGGGTGCTGGCTCACGGGACGCGCTCGCCTTCGGTTGGTCGGGCCGTCGCCGCCAGCCCGGCAGGTTTCGGCCGCTGCGGGCGGCCGCTCGCGGACTCGGCGGTCCGCCTGGGCGCGGGGATCGTACAACGGTGGCCGCGCGGCCGTGCGCGCGGGCCCTGGCCCCTGGTGCTGCCGCGCCAGCCCGTCCGCTGTCCCCGGCGCCGCATCGCCTAGACTTCGACCGTGGTCAGCGCAGACGCGGGCGGACAGGTCGCCGGCTTCCCGGCAACGCGCGGCACGGGTTGCCCCGCGCCGTCTTCGCGTCCGCGCCGGGGCGGCGGCCGGTCGGGCGGGCCAGGCGCGGGGCGCTCCGGGTGAGCCGTCGCCGCCCGGTGGCCATGGTGGTCCACAGCTACTACGAGGAGGACCCGCGCGTCCGTCGCGAGGCCGAGGCGGTGCGTGCCTCGGGCCGCCCGGTGGACGTGTTCTCGCTCCGGCGACCGGACGACCCGCCCGAGGGCGAGCTGGCCGGCGTGCGGATCCACCGGCTGGACGTGCAGCGCCACCAGGGCGCTGGCATCGGCACGTACCTGCGCGAGTACGCGGACTTCATGCTCCGGGCCGGCGTGGCGCTGACTCGCGCCCACGGCCGGCGACGCTACGCGCTGGTCCAGGTCCACACCATCCCCGACGCGCTCGTGGCGTCGGCGCTGCCGCTCCGCCTGCTGGGCGTGCCCGTCATCCTGGACATGCACGAGGCCATGCCGGAGTTCTTCCGCATGCGGTTCCCGAGCGCCTCGCGGCCCGCGGTGCACCGGGCGCTCGTGGCGCAGGAGCTGGCGTCCATCGCGGTGTCCACGGCCGTCATCACGGTCAACGACGCCCTGGCCCGGCGGCTCGTGGGCATGGGCGTCCCCGCGCCCAAGGTGCACGTGGTCATGAACGCGCCGGTCCTCGCCCGGTTCAACCCCGCCGCACACCCGGTCCGCCCGTTCATGGCCGACGGCACGCTCCGGCTGGTGTACGCGGGCGCGCTGTCCATGGTGTACGAGGTGGACGTGGCGCTCGAGGCCCTGGCCCGCCTCCGCGCCCAGCGCCCGGACCTGCCCGTCGCCCTCGACCTGTACGGCCGGGACTTCGCGGAGGTGCCGCTTCGTGACCGGGCCGCCGCGCTCGGCCTCGCCGATGCCGTCACGTTCCATGGGCGCGTCCCGCTCGACGAGGTCCCGGCCGCGCTGGCCGCCGCCGACATCGGCCTCGCGCCGACCCGCCGGACCGAGTTCACCGACTTCAGCCTGTCCACCAAGATCTTCGAGTACGCGGCGATGGGCAAGCCGGTGGTCGCGACCCGGCTGCCGATGGTCGAGGCCGTCTTCCCGCCGGGGACCGTCGCCACCTACGACGCCGGCGACGCGGCCTCGATGGCGGCCGCCATCGCCCGGCTCGCCGACGACGCTCCCGCCCGGGAGGCCGCGACCGCTCGGACCTCGGCCCTGGTGGCGGACCTGGCCTGGGAGCGCGTGTCGGTGCGATACCTGGCGCTCGTGGAATCGCTCGCGCGCGACCGGGGCTGAGGCACCGGCGCCGGCCCGCTGCCCCGCCCCGGGCCGGCGGGCCGCTGGCGCTCGACACGATCACGCGCGCACGCGGTACCATCGCGCGGCGTCCGCGCCGTGGGGCGCCGGGGCCGATTCGCTGCGCCGCCATCCACCACCACGAGGAACCTCCACCCACCATGACGTTCCGCACCCGGCCGGGCGCGAGCCGTCCCCGGATCTGGGACGACCCCACGCGCCGCAACCTGCTGATGAACCTGGGCTTCGGCCTGGCGATCCTGGCGGCGCTCCTCACCCTCGCGATCGCGGGCGCCGTGAGCTGGTACAGCGCGCACCTCTCGCCGGCCATCACGGTCAACGGCGTGACGCTCACGCAGGACGACGTGGCGCGGCAGAACAAGTTCAACACCTGGCTCATCAACTACGAGCTGACGCGGACGCGGACGCTGCTCTCGGCGGGCCACCTCGCGGCCGTCGACGCCAACGCCCGCGAGACCACGCTGTCCAACGAGGCGAGCAGCGTCAGCAGCCTCTCGGCGAGCGAGCTGACCGACGGCACCGTCATGCTCGACCTCGCCCAGCAGAACGGCCAGGCCGTCGGCCCCAGCGACATCGCCGCCAGCGAGCAGAAGGCGGCCACGCAGCCCGAGCTGCGCCACGTGTTCATGATCCAGGTGGCGCCCAAGCTCGCCAGCGGCGAGACCGCGGCCACCGCCGCGGAGAAGGCGGCTGCCCAGGCCACTGCCGACCAAGCGCTGACCCAGCTCAAGGGCGGCGGCGACTTCGCCGCCATCGCCAAGGCCACCTCGACCGACACGACGACCGCGCCGCAGGGCGGCGACGTCGGCTACATCGACACGAACTCGTCGCTGGATTCCGCGCTGGTCAGCGCCATCTTCGCTGCCCAGCCCAACGCCCTCACCGGCGTCATCACGGGCTCGGACGGCAACTACTACATCGCGAAGTACACGGACACGATCGCGCCCCAGACGGACGCGACGTTCGCGAGCCAGGCCCAGCAGGCCGGCATCTCGCAGTCGGACCTGGACTGGTCGTTCAAGTACACGGCCGCCAACACCAAGCTGAGCGACTGGGTCGTGAGCCAGGCGATGGCCCCTGCCCCGCAGCGCCACGTGTACCGCATCTACATGCAGTACAGCGCCAGCGAGATCGGGCCGTCCGCCATTCGCGTCCGGCACATCCTGTTCTCGCCCAACCACGACCCGAACAAGGCGTCCACGCTGCCGGCCTCCGACCCGGCGTGGGCAGCCGCCAAGGCGCTCGCCGATGCCGCCTACGCCAAGCTCAAGGCGGACCCGACGCAGTTCGACGCCTTGGCTCGCTCGGAGAGCGACGACACCAGCGCCAGCACCACCGGCGGCAAGCTGCCGTACCTGTCCAAGAGCGACAGCATCGACCCGGCGTTCGCCGCGGCGATCTTCCAGCCCGGCCTGCAGCCCGGGCAGCTGCTCGCGCCGGTCAAGTCGCAGTACGGCTGGCACGTCATCCAGGTCATGCACGGGCCCACGGACCTGGAGTGGGCGAACAAGCTGGTTGCCCAGGCCACGAGCCTCGACGTGTTCAAGACCCTCGCTCGCGACAACTCCGACGACGCCCAGGCTGCGCAGGGCGGCGACATGGGCTGGATCGGCCAGCACACCTACCAGGTGAGCGACAAGGTGGCAGCAGCCATCTTCGCAGCGCCGATCGGCAAGGTGAGCGCGGTCACCCAGATCGACCAGGACGGCACCTACATCTTCTGGGTGGACGCCCAGCAGACCAAGGTGCCGGACGGCGCCCAGGCTGCCTCGATCAAGGCGAACGCCTTCAGCGCGTGGTACACGCCCCTCAAGGCGAAGTACACGATCTGGCAGGACCCGGCGCTGAGCAGCAGCAGTAGCGGCGCCAGCACCGGCGGCTGACGCCGGGGCAGGCAGGCCACACGATGCTGGACGCGCTGCTGGCCGAGGCCCGGCTCCGCTGGGCGCTCGATCCCGCCCGGGGGTTCGCGGTGGTCGCCGCCGAGCGGCTGGTGGCGGTCCCCGTGGAGCCGACCGTGCCGCTGCTGCTCCTGCCGGCCGCCCGGCTTCGGGCTGGCGGCCCCGCGTCGGACGGCGCGGGCGCCGCTGCCGGCGCGGCCACGCCGCTGCCCGGACGGCACGGGCCGCGGGGCGCCGACCCGATCGCGCTGCTCCGGCGCCTCTACCCGGCCGACCACGCCGTTGGCCGCTTCGGGCGCGCCGGAGGCACGACCGTGGGCGCGCTGACCCGCGCGGACCTCGACGGCGCGCTGTACCTGGGGCCGGTGGCGCCCGTGGCCGACACTGCCTCGCCCTGGGGCATGCCCTGGATCTCCGATCGGCTGCGCGCCCCGGACGGCTGTCCCTGGGACCGCGAGCAGACGCACGTCTCGCTGCGCAACAACCTGCTCGAGGAGGCCTACGAGGTCTACGACGCGCTCGAGGGCGGCGCCACGCCGGAACTTGCGGGCGAGCTGGGGGACCTGCTGCTCCAGATCGTCCTGCACGCGCAGCTGGCCGCGGAGGCAGGCGTCTTCGACCTGACCGACGTCTGGCAGGCGTTGGCCACCAAGATCGTCCGGCGCCATCCGCACGTGTTCGGCGAGGCCGAGGCCAGGACCGCCTCGGACGTCAATCGGCAGTGGGAGAGGATCAAGCAGGGCGAGCGAGCCGCCGCGGGCCAGGCGGAGACGAAGAGCGCGCTCGACGGGATCAGCCGCACGCTGCCCGCCCTCGCCGCATCGCAGGAGATGCAGGAGCGCGCCGCGCACCTCGGCTACGACTGGCCGTCGATCGACGGCGTCCTGGACAAGGTGCGCGAGGAGGTCGGCGAGCTGGTGGAGGCGGACAACCCCGCGCACCAGGCGGAGGAGCTCGGCGACCTGCTGTTCGCGCTCACCAACGTCGGTCGCAAGATGGACATCGAGGTGGAGGCCGCGCTCCGCGGCGCCAACGACAAGTTCCGGCGGCGGTTCCGCCACGTGGAGCTGGCGGCGGCCCGCCAGGGCGTCGCGTTGCGCGACATGACGTTTGAGCAGTTGGACGCGCTCTGGGACGCCGCCAAGGCGGACGAGCGCCGGGAGGCATCGGCATGAGCATCGGCAACCGGACGCCCGCAGCAGGCCCGCCCCCCCGCGGCGGCACCCGCGCCGACGGGCGCCACCCGGGCGACCTGCGCCCCGTGGAGATCACGCTCGGCGTCCAGAAGTGGGCCGAGGGCTCGTGCCTGATCCGCTTCGGCGACACGCAGGTCCTGTGCGCCGCCACCATCGAGGACCGCGTCCCGCCGCACCTGCGCGGCAAGGGCACGGGCTGGGTCACCGGCACCTACGAGATGCTCCCCCGCGCCACCGCGGAGCGCTCCGAGCGCGAGAGCGCCAAGGGCAGGGTGGGCGGTCGGACGCACGAGATCCAGCGGCTCGTCGGGCGGTCGCTGCGCGGCGTGGTGGACCTCGCGCGCCTGGGCGAGCGGACGGTCACCGTGGACTGCGACGTGATCGTCGCCGACGGCGGCACGCGCACGGCGTCCATCACCGGCGGCTACGTGGCGCTCGCGGCCGCGCTGATCACCTACGGCATGGACCGGCACCTCACCGGCCGCGTCGCCGCGGTGAGCGTGGGGATCATCGACGGGGTCCGGATGCTGGACCTGGACTACTCCGAGGACTCGCGGGCCGAGGTGGACTTCAACGTCGTGGGCACCGACGCCGGGCAGTACGTTGAGGTCCAGGGCACCGCCGAGGGCAAGCCGTTCGACCGCGCCGGGCTCGACGCGCTGCTGGACCTTGCCGGGACCGGGCTCGCACAGCTGTTCGAAGCGCAGGCCGCCGCGCTCGCCACGGTGCGCCGGTAGTGGGTTCGGGGCCCGCGGCGGCGTCCCGCCGCCTGCTCGTCGCCACGCGCTCGCGCCACAAGCTGCGCGAGCTGGCCGACCTCCTCGGCCTCGCGCCGGACGTGGAGCTGCTCTCGCCCGACGACCTGGGCATCGAGGGCGAGCCCGACGAGACGGGCGAGACGTTCGAGACCAACGCCCGAATCAAGGCCCGCTTCTACGCGCGCAGGTCCGGCCTGCCCACGCTGGCCGACGATTCGGGCCTCGAGGTGGACGCGCTGGGCGGCGCCCCGGGCGTGCGCACGCGCCGGTTCGCGGGCCCCGACGCCACGGACGAGCAGAACAACGCCAAGCTGCTGCGCGAGCTGGCCGGGCTCCCGCCCGACCGGCGCGGCGGGCGCTACGTGTGCGTGCTCGCGCTCGCGCTGCCCGCGGCCGAGGGGACCGGCGGCGCCATCCCGATCGAGGTCCGGCGCGGGACCTGTCGCGGGCGCATCGCGGACGGGCCCCGGGGCGACGGCGGATTCGGCTATGACCCCATCTTCGAGCCGGCACAGGAGCCGCCCGGCGGGCGCACGCTGGGCCAGTGGTCGCAAGCCGAGAAGAACGCCATCTCGCACCGGTCACGGGCCGCGTCGCGGATGCGGCCGCTCCTGCGGGAGCGCGGCCTGGGCGGATGACGGACAAGTCCGGCTTCCGCCCGGACCTCGAGGGCCTGCGCGCGGTGGCGGTGCTCCTCGTCCTGCTGTACCACGCCGGGGTGCCCCTGGTGACCGGCGGGTACGTCGGCGTGGACGTGTTCTTCGTCCTCTCCGGGTTCCTCATCACCGGCCTGCTCATCCGCGAGCTGGGCGGCACGGGGCGCGTGGACTTCGCCGCGTTCTACGCCCGGCGGGCGCGCCGCCTGCTGCCCGCGTCCGCGCTCACGCTGATCGTCACGATCGTCGCGGCGGCCTTCCTGCTGCCGCCCGTGCGCCTGCCGGACGTGGCGGGCGACACCGTCGCTGCGGGCCTGTATGTGTCGAACATGCGGTTCGCGATCCAGGCGACGGACTACCTCAACTCCGCGCTGCCCCCGTCCCCGGTCCTGCACTTCTGGTCGCTGGGCGTGGAGGAGCAGTTCTACCTGTTCTGGCCCGCGCTGCTCGTCCTGGCGTCCGGCGCGGCGTTCCGGGCCGGACGGCGCGATGTCGGCCTGCGGCGGGTGGGGATCGCGCTCGCCGCCGTCCTCGTCGCCTCGCTGCTGTTCGAGGTCTGGCTGACCGGCGTGGCCCAGCCGTGGGCGTTCTTCGCGCTGCCGGCCCGCGCGTGGGAGCTGGCGCTCGGCGGCCTGCTGGCGCTGCCGGCGGCAACGAGGCTGGTGCCACGCCGGCTCGGGCCGTGGCTCGGCTGGGCCGGCGTTGCGATGATCGTCGGGTCGGGGTTCGTGCTCAGCGACGCGACCACCTTCCCGGGCGTCGCCGTCCTGCTGCCCACGCTGGGCTCGGCGCTGGTCATCGCGGCGGGGCTCGCGCCTGGCGCGCGGCCGGCTCCGTCTCCCGCGCCGGCCTCTGCCTCCGCGGCCGCCGTTCCCGCAACGGCCGCG
>JAKAMV010000416.1 GCA_021812735.1 Chloroflexota bacterium
TCTAGCAGCAGCCTTGCCCGGAAGGCGCCCTCGCGGAGGGCTCGGTCCGCCCGGATCATGGCGATCTTGACGATGTCCGCGGCAGTGCCCTGGATGGGCATGTTGATCGCCATCCGCTCACCCGCCGCCCGCAGCGCCCCGTTGGGCGAGGTCAGCTCCGGGATCCGCCGCCGCCGGCCGAGGAGCGTGGACACGTACCCCTGGTCCTTGGCCGTCTCGCGGATGTGGACCATGTACTTGCTGATGCCGTTGTAGGCGTCGAAGTAGCTCTTGATGAACTCCTGGGCCTCCTCGCGGCTGATGCCCGCCCGCGAGGAGAGCCCGAAGTCGCTCATCCCGTAGGCGAGCCCGAAGTTGACCATCTTGGCCATCGAGCGCTCGTCGGCCGTGACCTCGGCCGGGTCCTTGTGGAGCACACGGGCGGCCGTCTCCCGGTGGATGTCGGCCTCGCGCGCGAACGCGTCGGCGAGGTGCGGGTCGCCGGACACGTGGGCGATCACGCGCAGCTCGATCTGGCTGTAGTCCGCCGCGACGAGCGTGGTGTCGGGCGATCCGGCCACGAACGCGTGGCGGATGCGCCGGCCGAGGGGCGTCCGGATGGGGATGTTCTGCAGGTTCGGGTCCGACGAGGAGAGCCGACCCGTCGCTGCCACAGCCTGATGGAACAGTGTATGGAGCCGCCCGTCGGGGCCGATCAGGCTCGGCAGCGCTTCGACATAGGTGGAGCGCAGCTTGGTGTAGACCCGCCAGTCAAGGATCGGGGCGATGACCGGGTGGACGCCGCGCAGCTCCTCGAGCACGGTGGCGTCGGTCGAGTAGCCGGTCTTGGTCTTCCGCCCGTGCGGCAGCCGCAGCTCCTCGAACAGGACCTCGCCCAGCTGCTTGGGCGAGCCGATCGTGAACTGGTGGCCAACGGCCGCGTAGATCTCGGCCTCGAGCCGCTCGATCTCGGCCGCGAACTCGCGCTCGAGCTGCGCCAGTGCGTCGCGGTCGATCGCGACGCCCACCGCCTCCATGCGGGCGAGGATCGGGATCAGCGGCAGCTCGATCTCGGTGAACAGCCGCTCGACGCCCTCGTCCTTGAGGGCCAGCTCCAGCGACGGCCGAACCGCCAGCGCGGCCAGTGCCTCCAGCCCGGCGACCGCTGTGGGTGGCAGGGCGGCTGCGGTCGGGGGCAGGATGAGGTCGAGCCGCTCCGCCACGACGTCCGCGATCTTCTGGGCGCGCAGCGCGGCGTTCACCAGATAAGCTGCGATCTGGGTGTCGAAGGCGACGGGCGTGGCAGGCGCGTCGAGGTCCTCGCCGAAGCGGGCCGTGAGCACCGGCTTCGCCTCGTGTCCCACGAGCGGCACGCCGATCGCCTCGACCAGCCGGCGGAGCGCGAGCGAGGCGTCGGGTCCGTCCGCCGCGACCACCCGACCGTCGTTGCCCGCGACCGCGAGCGAGAGCGGGACGCCGGCCAGCGGACGAGCGTCGGCGGCGACGAGCGCGATGCCGACCGAGGCCAGGCCGCGCAGCCACGGCTCCAGCCCGGCCACGCCGGCCGCCGCCACCACGCCGATGCGGCCCGGGTCGACAATGGCTGCCGCGAGGGCGCCCGCCAGGTCGCCGATTGCGCTCGCGAGGGCCTCGGCGCGCGCTTCGGCCGCCGGCGAGGCGCCCGCGATGCTGCCGTGGGCGGCGCCCGTCGAGACGGCGTCGAAGTCGAGCGAGAGCTGGAGGTCGCCCGGATCGGCACGGCGCGAGCCCGCCCCCACGCTGCCCCGCGCGTTGGCGGCGGTGGCCGCCGGCGCGCCCTCGCGCGCCTCGCGCAGCCGCCGCACCGCCTCCTCGGGACGCTCCCCGACGAGCGGCGGCAGCCGGTCGATCAGGGTGCGGAACTCCAGCTCGCGGAACAACCGGACCACCGTGTCCCGATCGTAGTCCCCCACCCGGCCGAGTTCGGGGTTGAACGTCACGTCAACATCCCGGACGAGGCGCATCAGCTCGCGGCTCTCGAATACCGATGCGCGGTGCTCGGCGAGCAGCGGCTGGAGCTTGACAGGCGCCACCTGATCGAGGTTCTGGTAGAGATTGTCGAGGGTCTCCCAGGTGGCGATCAGCTTGGCGGCCGTCTTCTCGCCCACGCCCGGGATGCCGGGGATGTTGTCGGTTGGATCGCCCTTGAGCGCCTTGAAGTCGAGCATCTGGTCCGGGCGGAGGCCCCAGCGCTCGTCCACCCGGGCGAGATCGTAGGTGACGGTGTTCGACGCGCCGCCGCGCAGCGAGACCGTCAGGCGCGTGTGCTCGTCCACGAGTTGGAGCATGTCCAGATCGCCGGTCAGGATCGTCACCTCCATGCCGTCGGCCACGGCCTGGCCGGTCAGGGTGGCGATCACGTCGTCGGCCTCGAAGCCCTCGCGCTCGTAGACGGGGATGCCCAGCGCCGCCACGACCTCGCGGACCTTGGGGATCTGGTCGCGCATGTCGTCGGGCATGCGCGTGCGCGTGGCCTTGTACTCGGCGTAAAGATCGTGGCGGAAGGTGGGCTTGGGCAGGTCGAAGGCCACCGCGAGCCGGTCGGGCCTCGTGTCCTGGACCGCTCGCAGCACGATGTTCGTGAAGCCGAACACCGCGGTCACGAGCTCGCCCTTCGAGGTGGTGAGCGGCTGGTCGATCAGGGCGAAGTAGCCGCGGTAGATCAGGCCGTTGCCGTCGAGCAGCAGGAGGCGGTCCATCGCCCGAAGTGTACGCGGCGGGGTCACGCGGGCGACCGGGCGTCCGCCGGCCCGGCCCCGGCGGCGGCGCCCTGGCGGGTCAGCTCGGCCTCGCCGTGAGCGCGTCCAATATCGCGACGAACCCGGCCCGTCAGGCGCGGCGGCCTTCGGCCACGAGGGCTGAGAACGGGCGAGACCCGAAGGCGTCAGCGGGTATGTCGCGCCTCACGACCAGTCGTGTCCGGCAGTTCGCGAGTCGCAGCACCATCTCGCCAGCCATGCAGCAGCACAGGCCGAAGAACGCGGTGTCGAGGCGCCCGACCTCGAGCGCCTCGGTCTGGGCCCGCCCTCGAAGGTCGCCGACAGCATGTCGTTCAGCAAGCTCGCCCACCGCCGACCCCTTGCCGCGCCCGACCAGGACCCACGTGTTCCCGGCCACCCCGATCCGCATGGCGCCTGCGCCGCGCACCCCCACCCGGAGCGTCGCGACCGGACAGCCTGCCCATGGGAACGCGCCGCGGCTGTGCGATGGCGCGGGTGCCGAGCCGCCACTCCGGGCGCGAACCCTCCGCACCACCGCCACGGCCGGTGTTACGGCTCCAGGACGGAGGGTCCCCCGCACGGCCACCCCGCCAATACCGACACCAGCGGTATCACGGCCCGGAGGACGCGATATCACCGGTCCGGGCGGTATTGCGGAACGGCGCGGAACGGCGCGGAACGGCGCCCGGGCCGCTCGCGTCAGCGCGGGCCGCCGGGGCCGCCCAGGCAGCGCGGGCCGCGTAGCATGTGGCCATGGCCACACGACGCGTCGGGGTCCTGACCGCCGGCGGCGACAGCCCCGGCCTCAACGCCACCATCCGCGGCTTCGGCAAGGCGGCGATCGGCACCCACGGCTTCGAGGTCGTGGGGTTTCGCGACGGGTTCCGCGGCCTCGCCGAGGACCGCCGGGTCAAGCTGGACAAGCGCGCGCTCGCGGGCATCCTCACGGTCGGCGGCACCATTCTCGGCACCAGCCGCGACAAGCCGCACCGGATGCTGGTCGACGGCGAGGCGCGCGACATGACGGGCGCGATCCTCGAGGTCTGCAAGCGCAACGAGCTCGAGGGCGTGGTGTGCCTGGGCGGCGGCGGCACCGCGAAGAACGCGCTGCGCCTCTGGAAGGCCGGCCTCAACGTCCTCACCCTGCCCAAGACGATCGACAATGACGTCGCCGGGACCGACGCCACGTTCGGCTTCGCAACGGCGCTCGAGATCGCCACCGAGGCCATCGACCGGCTGCACTCGACCGCGCACAGCCACCACCGCGTGATCGTGGCCGAGGTGATGGGCCACCGGGCGGGCTGGCTGGCGCTGGGCGCCGGTCTCGCGGGCGGCGCCGACGTGATCCTGATCCCCGAGATCCCGTACCGGGTCAACAAGATCGCCGCGGCCATCAAGGACCGCGTCCGCAAGGGATCGGGGTTCAGCATCGTGGCGGTGGCCGAGGGCGCCCGCAACGTCGAGGACGCCCGCGCACTCAGCACGGCCGAGGGGCGGCTCGCGCGCGCGAAGGACCCCGCCGCTCGCGAGGCGATCAAGGCCGAGCTCGCCAGCCTCGAGCTCCAGCACCAGGGCAACACGCTGCGGCTCGCGCAGCAGCTCGAGCAGCTCACCGGCCTCGAGTCGCGCGTGTCGATCCTCGGCTACGTGCAGCGGGGCGGCACGCCATCGGGCGCGGACCGTCTGCTCGCCACCCGGCTCGGCACGGCTGCGGCAGACTTCGTCGCCGAGGGCACGTACGGGATCATGGTCGCCGCGCACGGCGATGGCGTGGCGGCGGTGCCACTCGAGGACGTCGCCGACCGGCGCAACATCGTGCCGCGCCACCACCCGTGGATCACCGCGGCGCGCCACACGGGCACCTGCCTCGGCGACTGACGCGGTCGGCCAGGCCAGCCGCGGGTGCCTCAACCGCCCCGGACCAGGACGGCGTGGCCCCCAGCCGCCGGCTGTTGCGGCCAGCGACCCAACGGTGCGCTGAACGCACATCCGTCGCCCGTCCCGCAGCATTCGTGCGCCACCGGGCCCGCAGCGCCGCAGTGGGTGCACCGGTGCTTCGCTCGACGATCCATGTGGGCGCCCGGCGCACCGTTGAGTCGCTGGCTGAAAGAGGCACTGAGCCGCCGATTGCGACGCCGACCCAACCCGCACGGCACGCGCACATCTTCTGCACATCCCGCTGCGAGGCTGATCTCCATCAAGCACCGCGGTCCCCGAGGGCCGCCAAACGATTGGAGTTCACAAGCTCATGCGTGGGTTCCTCGCCTTCCTGTTCCTCGCCCTCGTCGCGCTCGGCGCCGGGGTCGTGGGCTACAACCTCGGCGTCTCGCAGGCGGTGACCACGACAGCGGCCGGCGGCGGCGCGGCCGTCGTGTACGCCGGCCCGCACTTCGCCTGGTTCTGGTTCTTCCCCTTCGGGCTCCTCCTCTTCCCGCTGTTCCTCATCGCCTTCTTCGGCTTCCTCGGGTTCGTGTTCGGCCCGCGACGCCGGTTCGGGCACGGCGGCTGGGGTCGCCACGACGACGGCTTCGGCCCGATGGGTTTCGGCCCGATGGGCGGGGGCTGGGACCCCCGGCGCCAGTGGATCGCCGAGCAGCACCACCGCCTGCACGAGGAGGAGGCCCGCAGCGCCTCGGCCCCGGGCACGGCCACCGGCGCCCCCAACCAGTCGGACGGCCCCACGGCCGGCTGACCTCCTCCCCTTCCCAAGCGACGCCGGGCGGGTATCCTCGCCCGGCGTCGACGTCTTCTGGGAGCTCCATGCGCACCATCCTCGTCGTGGAGGACGAGCCGCGGATCGCCGGCCTCGTCCGCGACTACCTCGAACACGCCGGGTTCGCCGTGCTGACGGCAGGCGACGGCGCGGGCGGCCTGGCCCTCGCGCGGGCACGTCGGCCCGACGCGCTCGTGCTGGACCTCGGCCTTCCGAAACTGGACGGCCTCGACGTGATCCGCACGCTCCGCGCGGACTCGGCGGTGCCCATCGTCATCCTCACAGCCCGCGGCGACGAGACAGACCGGATCATCGGGCTGGAGCTGGGCGCCGACGACTACGTGGTCAAGCCGTTCAGCCCCAAGGAGCTCGTCGCGCGCGTGCGGGCGGTCCTGCGCCGCGCGGAGGCACGCCCGGCGTCGTCAGAGCACGTCGTCGTGGGCGACCTCGAGATCGACGTCGCCCGTCGACGAGTAATCGCCGGGGGCCGCGGGGTGGATCTCACGCCCACCGAGTTCGAGCTGCTGGCCACCCTCGCGCGCGAGCCCGGCCGAGTGTGGACGCGCGCGCAGCTGCTCGACGCGGTCCACGGCTTCAGCCTCGAGACGTACGAGCGGGCCGTCGACGGCCACATCCGGAATCTGCGGCGCAAGCTCGAGCCCGACGGCGAGGGCACCCGCTACGTGCGCACCGTGCACGGCGTCGGGTACGCGCTCGTCGAGGCCGGCGGATGACCTCGGGCGAGCCCGCACCGGGTCCCGAACCCGACTACGACGACTGGCGAGCCCAGCGCGAGCTGTGGCGCCGACGGCGGATGGCGGCGCGCCGGCATCGAGGCAACCGCCGGTTCGGGAGGGGCCACGTGCCGCCGATCGGCTGCGTCGGCTGCGCGATCGTGGGGTTCGTCCTTGTGGTGGGCTCCACGGCGGCCTTCGTAGCCTGGATCGCGGCTGCCGTCCTCGGGTTCCTTGTGCCGGCCGCAGGCCCGTCATGGGCAACGGGCGTGGCGATCGCACTGATCCTGCTGCTCGCGCTCGCCGTGTCGGCCCGGGCGTTCGCGTCGTACGTCCGTCCGCTGGCGGCCCTAGCCGACGCCACCGGGCGCCTCGCCGACGGCGAGGCCGACGTGCGCGTGTGGGTGCGCGGGCCGAGGCCGGTGCGCGAGCTCGCGGCCTCGTTCAACGCCATGGCCGAGCGGCTCGATCGCTCCCGCGCTCACCGCCAGGCAATGCTCGCCGACGTGACCCACGAACTGCGCACGCCGCTCACGGTGATCGGCGGTGGCCTCGAGGCGATGCTCGACGGCGTCCACCCGATGGACGAGGACCACGTCGCCCCGCTGCTGGCCGAGACCCAGGTGATGGAGCGGCTGCTCGAGGACCTGCGGACGCTGTCGCTCGCCGAGGCGGGGGCGCTCCCGCTGCACCGCGAGCCGGCCGACCTGGTGGAGATCGCCCAGGACGCGGTGGCGGCCCAGCGGGCGGTGGCGTCGGCGAAGGGCGTGCGCCTCGGACTCGACGGCGCGGTGCGCCTCGAGACGTCGGTGGACCCGGTGCGCGTCCGCGAGATCGTGACCAACCTGCTGACCAACGCGATCCGCCACACGCCGTCGGGCGGCTCGGTGGACGTCACGATCCGCTCGACACCCGGCGAGGCGGTGATCGAGGTGCGCGACACGGGCGAGGGCATTGCCGCGGGGGACCTCCCGCACCTGTTCGATCGGTTCCAGCGCCGGGCCGACTCTGGCGGCAGCGGCCTCGGCCTCACGATCGTCCGCGACCTCGCGGCCGCGCACGGCGGGTCCGCAGAGGCGGCCAGCGGCGGCCCAGGGCGCGGCGCCACGTTCCGCGTCCGGCTGCCCATCCGCGACTGAGCGCGAGCCACCGAGCTCACGGTCCGTCGCCGTGGGCACCTCCACCACAAGGGTCGATCGGCTGCTGCAGCGGTTCTCGCGGGCGCGGGGCCGCCCGGCCGCGCTTGCGGCACTGCAAGACGACCCGGCGAGGGCGGCGCTTCCCCCTCGCGCGGTGGCGCCGCGGGCCGAGCGAGCCGGACCGAGCCGGACCGTTCAGACGAGCCGGCGGGCTGCCAGGCGCAGCAGGCCCAGCAGGATCCCCGCCGCCAGCAGCACCGCCGACACGATCTCGAGCAGCGAGGGCCCCGGGGCCGGCTCGGTGGCGGTCGCCGGGACCGCGCCCGTCGTCCCGCGTGCGGGCGCCGCGTACGCCTCGCCGGCCTCCGAGGGGGCAGCCGTCGACACCCCGGCACCCGAGGTGGCGGCCGAGGCGTTCTTGTCCGAGGCGGCGGCCTGCGAACCTCCCTGGGCCGTCACCGGAGCGGGCGCCACCACCGACGGCGCCGCCGATGGGGCGGTCGCAGCGGCCGCCGCCGCGGCAGACGGGGCTGGCACTGCCGCGGTCGAGGCCGCGGCAGACGGGGCTGGCGCGGCGCCGCTGACCGTGCCCTGGCCAGCGGTGTTGCTGAGGGTGTTGTCATTCCCACGCGCCGCGGACGGAGCCGCCGTCGCCGCGGCCTCCGGGGCGAGGGCACTCGCGGCAGATCCACCCCCGAGCCCGAGGTTGACGCCCCCGCCCAGGAGCAGCCCCGCGAGCCCCAGGGCCGCAAGCGAGGCGGCGAGGGGCGCGGCGCCCGAGAGCGGGGGGAGCAGGCGGCGCCAGCCGGCTGGGCGCGAGAGCCGGGAGGCGGCCGCGGCGGTCAGGCGGAAGTCGCGGGGGCGGGCGGGC
>JAKAMV010000417.1 GCA_021812735.1 Chloroflexota bacterium
CCCCGGCCGCCGGAAGATCAGGGCGCCTACCCCCGCGACGCTCACGCCCGCGAGCACCGGCACCGCGGCTTTCGCGGCCCGCGGCGGGAGGACGAGCTCGAAGAACGGCACCGGATCGCCCCACGAGGACTGCAGCCGCCCCGCCGGACAGTCCCCGCGGCCGACGATGAGGGCGACGCCCTCGACCAGCAGGAAGGCCACGCCCGCCCACAGGCGGCGGCTCCGTCGCCGCCTGTGGGCCGAGACCCAGACGTCGCCGAGGCACCACAGCTGGGCGATCGACCAAGCCGCGTGGACGACCCGCCACGCCCGCGCACGACCGCCAAGGCTCGCCCAGCTCACCTCCCGTCGGGACGGACGCGTCTCGATGCTGTCGGTCATCGGCCTATTCTCGCAGGCAACGTTGCCGCGGGCTCGGGCCTGCCGGGCCTGCCGTGCGGCTCCCGACGCGCTCTTCGGCCCGGGCCCGCATACTGCGCCCATGACTTCCCCGGCCCCGAGGGCCGGGCGCAGATCGATGTCGGAGGCGTTTGCATGACCCGGGTCCTCCTCGTCCAGCGCGATCCCGCGGTCGCGTCGGACATGGCCGCGAAGCTCCGCAGCGCGGGCTACGAGATCGAGCTCTGCGGCGGGCCGGAGCAGGAGCCCTGCCCGGTCATCCGCGACATGCCGTGCCCCCTCGTGGACCGCGCGGACGTCCTCGTCTACGACGCCTGGGTCGCCGGCGAGGCGGTCGCCGGCGAGCACCTCGTGTCCCAGCTCCGCGATGCGTACGCCGACCTCCCGGTCGTCCTCACGTCGGTGGACGACTCGGTGGCCTGGGCCGAGCGCGAGGGCCGGCACCGCGTGTTCCCGCTGGGCAGCCAGCCGACCGACACCGAGCTGGTCGAGGCGATCGAGGTCGCGCTGGGCGACCAGGGCATGGCCGAGTGATCTGACCCGCCCGCGGGCGGCCTCCGACGCGGCAGCCTCGCCCGGCGCGGGCGCCCGGCCCGCGGTTCAGCGATCGCGGGCCCGATCATGCGGTCGGAGCGGGCACCACCTCGACGCGGACGTCCCGGCCCTCCCAGCGCCCGGCCTCGGGCCACCAGACGGTGAAGTCCACGGCCCCGCCCGGAGCCAGCCGGTCCGAGTCCGGGATGTCGGCCACCCACACGCCGAGGCCCGTGTCCCGGGCGTCGAGGTCCGCCCAGGTCCGCCACCCGTCGACTGAGAACCGGATCCGGGCCGGCGCCATCACCTCCACGCGGAGGAGCCGCCCCTCCGGCAGCGACGGTCGCGGCGCCGTGAAGCGCCACGTCGCCCGCGTCGCCTTCGGCGCGATCCCCCCGTAGCGCCGCCAGGCCGCCTCGGGACGGTCGATCGAGTGGCCGAGCGCGATCGACCGCACGAGCTTCACGTACTCCGCATGCGCCCAGGCCAGCGGCATGGCCGAGCCGGACGGCCGGCCGGGCTCGAGGTGTCGCCCGGGGATCGGCGCCGCGTCCCAGACCTGCTCCGGCAGCATGCCCCCACCCGAGGCCATGCGCAGCATCGCCGCGAGGTACGGCCCCGCGTCCCGCCCGGCGTCGAGCTCGTAGTGGCCCCGCTCGCCCACCAGCAGCGGCCAGCCGCGGCCGACGCCGGTGCCGTCGTAGGCGCGCCCGTCCTCGTGCTCGCCGTAGCCGTCGCCCGTGTAGCGGTGCCAGACCGGCCCGCTCGGCGTCTCGGTGCGCAGGAGGGCGTCCGCCACCGCGAGGCTCGAGAGGATCCGCGGGTCGTCGGGCAGGCGCAGCCCGAACCGCACCAGCGCCAGGAAGTCCGTCCCGACCATCTCGTCGGCCGGCACCATCGACATCTCGGGCGGCCGGTTGCGGAGCGCCACCGGCGTCGAGATGGGCGCTCCGGCCAGCACGTCGGGCGACGCGATCCGGACGAAGTGGCCGTCCACCCCGTGCTCCCGCGCGAGCCGAGTGCCCCGCGCGTACGTCCACTCCTCGATGGACGCGTTCCAGTCGTCCGCCAGCTCCAGGCAGTAGGCGGCCGCGGGCTCGGGCAGGTGCCCGGCCGCCACCACCAGGGCCGCCACCACCGGCGCGAGCGTGGACGGCGTCAGCCCCGCCGTCTCCTCCCAGCGGTCCTGGCCCGTGGCAGGCCCGGTCCGGGCGATGAAGCCGGCGGCCCGGGCGATCATGCGGTCCAGCGCGGCCTCGCTGACCAGGTTGCGGAACGCCTCCTCGTGGGGGCCAGACCGCCCGTGCATGTGGGCGGCGCCCGTCCGGAGGGCCCCTGCGAGCAGGATGGGGTAGGCGGCCTCGTCGAGCTGCAGGCCGTTCCAGTAGGGCATCCCGTCCACCCACTGGTTCTGGGGCCAGTGGCCGTCCGGCTCCTGCGACGCGACGAGGTAGGCGAGCGTGCGGCGGGCCGTGGCCACGGCGCCCAGCGCGACGAAGGCGCCCGCCGACTCGACGAGGTCCCGCGACCAGACGAGGTGGTAGCCGCCCACGTCGTTGCGGGTGTTGCCCCAGGGGATGGACAGGCTGGCCACGGTCGCGCCGGGCAGCGTCCGGTCCTGGTGGGACCGAAGCACGGTCGCGGACGACAGGTACAGGTCGCGCTCGTCCGGGGCGAGGCCGGCGGGCGGGTCGACCACGGTCCGCAGATACCCGCCCCAGTTGCCGAGGTACTCCTCCCACGCGCTCTCGAACGGGGTCGCGAGCGCGGCCGACGCCTCCAGCGCGGCCTCCTCGGGCCGGGCGCCGAACGCGAGGGCGAGCTGCGCCGCGCCGCCGTCGAGCGCGAGCTCGGTCATGCCCGCCACGTTGCCGGGGCCCGCCTCCGCGTGCTCCCAGCGCATGCGGCCGTTGGCCGCGAAGTCCTGCCAGCCGTCCGACACGCCGACGTACCCGACGCCTTGGCGAAGCGGGCTCGGGTCCGACGCCAGCGCCAGGGACCACGGACCGTCCTGTGCGAAGAGCATGGGGCGGCCCTTGTAGGCCCCGGCCCACGCACGGCCCTGGAGGCCGGTGAACCCCAGGTGCGGCGCGAGGAGCGGGTAGAGCCGCAGCGGGCGGTCCGCCGGCCCGGGGCCGCCGCCGCGGAGGTCCTCGAGCCGGGCCTCCATCCGGACCACGTCGGCGTGGTCGTCGGCGCAGATGCGCAGCGTGAGCCGGTAGGCCGGGTGGCGGTGCACCGCCGTGATCGCGGGCGCGCCGCCCTCGGCGTGGCGCACGTCGTGCGCCGCGTCGCGCTTGACCTCGCTCCAGAATCCCGCGCCGTCGGCGACGATGAAGCCCAGGTCCCGAACCTGCGGCCGGTCCACGTGGGGCCAGTACACCTCGTTCAGGATCCCGCGCCCCACCGTGAACCAGACGCGGCTCGAGTAGTGCGACGTCCCGATGGCGTCCTTGTCGCTGCTCGACCAGGTCGGGGCGAGCCCGGGCGCGCCGGGGGCGTCGGGGGCGCCGCCCGCGCTCACGCGACCACCGGATCGTGCCAGCGGTCGCCGCGCGCGAGCACGCCCGAGGATTCCGCGGGCCCCCACGTCCCGGGCTCGTATGGGTGCGGAGACGTCCCCGCCCCGAGCACGCCGTCGACGACGCGCCACGCGGCCTCGACCGAATCCTCGCGGGCGAACAGCGCCTGATCGCCGCGCACCGCGTCGCCGATCAGGCGCTGGTAGGGCGGCCGCTCCGACCCGCTCTGGTGCGCCGCGACCAGCTCGACGGGCTCGCCGACCATCGCCTCGCCGGGCCGCTTCGCCCGCGTCCGGAGCGAGATCGACATGTCGGGCGACAGCCGGAAGCGGAACTCGTCGGCGTCGCGCGGCTCGGCCTCGCCGAAGGGGGCCACCGGCGGCCGGCGCAGCAGGACCCGGACCTCGGTGGCGGTCACCGGCAGCGCCTTGCCGGTTCGGATGTAGAACGGCACGCCGGCCCAGCGCCAGGTGCGCACGTCCAGCCGAAGCGCGGCGAACGTCTCGACGTTCGACTCGGGCGCAACGCCCGGGACGTCCCGGTAGCCGCGGTACTGGCCTCGGACGACGTCGCCCGGCCGGAGCGGCCGGATCGAGTCCAGCACCTTGAACTGGGCGTCGCGGACCGCCTCCGGCGAGGCGCCGGACGGCGGTTCCATGGCGAGGAGGCTCACCACCTGGAGCAGGTGGTTCTGGACGACGTCGCGAATGGCGCCGGCCTGCTCGTAGAACGCGCCGCGGTCCGCGACGTCGAACGCCTCGGCCATGTTGATCTGCACCGACGACACGTGGTCGCGGTTCCAGATCGGCTCGAGGAACGCGTTCGCGAAGCGGAAGTAGAGCAGGTTCTGGACCGGCTCCTTGCCCAGGTAGTGGTCGATCCGGAAGACGTCCCGCTCGGCGAAGGCCGTGTGGACGGTGCCGTTGAGCGCCAGCGCGGAGGCGAGGTCGTGCCCGAACGGCTTCTCGACGATGATCCGGGCGCCATCGGCGCAGCCCGACGCCGCCAGGTGGTCCACCACCGCCCCGAAGAGCATCGGGGGCACCGCCAGATAGTGGAGCGGGTGCCGGGCTGTCCCGAGCGCCTGGCGCAGGGCGTGGAACGTCCCGGCGTCGTCGTCGGAGCCCTTCACGAAGCCGAGGCGGTCGGTCAGGGCGGCCGTGGCGGCCGGATCCGTGAAGCCGTGCGCGAGGAGGCTGGCTCTCGCGCGGTCCCTGAGGCTCTCGACGTCGCCCGACCGCGCCACGCCGATGACCGGCAGGTCGAAACCCTCCTCGCTGACGAGGGCGGCGAGCGCGGGGAAGATCTGCTTGAAGGCGAGGTCGCCGGTGGCGCCGAAGAAGACGAACGCGTCGGACCGGGCGGGCGGCCCGGAGGCCCGGCGAGCCTGCGAGCCAGCCATGCTCCGCCCACCCCCTCGCACCTGCCGCCGGCTTGGCCGGTCCGGCTCGCGCGGCGGCGCGTCCTCGGCGCTCGCCGCGCGGTCACGAAGTGCAGCGTGGGCGTGGTTGAGCATGTCGCGGTCCTCCGCATCGGCGGCCGTCGGGCCGCCGTCCACGCCATTGTGGACCATCTCGGGCAGGTGCCCGGCGACCGCCGCCGGGTGACGCCGGCGCAGGCCGAGCGGTGGTTCCGGGCCGATGCCGCCCGGGCCAGGGCCGGGCGCTGACCGGGAGCTGGCACCCGCGCCCAGCAGCGCGGCCTACACAGTCCTGCGTATTCCAGCGGCCCCGCACACCGTCAACGCTGACCGAAGGATCCGCACGCAGACAGGGAGCAGGACCGTGGCCGACGAAGCGCTCGACGTCGAGATCAAGGACAGCGACAAGCAGGCCGTCAAATCCTCGCTGGTGAAGAAAGGCCGCAAGTCGATCGCCTACCTCCAGAGGAAGAAGGACAGCGGCGAGAAGATCGTCCAGTACTGCCCGGCCCACCTCGACCCGTACTGGACCCTGGCGGCCGAGATGGCCGGCGTGGACATCGTCCGGTACACCGCTCCCGGCGAGACGATCGAGCACCGGATCGCGAACCTGCCCTGGTGGACCCGCGAGCTCCGCAGGGTCGCGCAGTTCGTGCACCTCAACGCCTACCTCCAGACGCCGGAGTTCGCCGAGAAGCACAGGGCGCTCGAGCGCGCGTCGATCCTGATGGCGGAGGGCGCCGACAGCATCCTCCCCATGGGCGTCAACCTCGAGACCCTCGAGTACCTCGCGTCCAACCACGTCGTGGTGTTCGGCCACGTGGGCGCCCTGTCTGGCTGGCAGACCGCCGCCCACGGCGGCTACAAGCGCTGCGGCACGACGGCCGAGGCCGCCATGGAGATCTACGAGCAGGCGCACGCGTACCAGGAGGCCGGCATGCTGGGGATGACCATCGAGCTGACGCCCCGCGAGGTCAACGACGCGATCGCTGCGAAGCTGCGAGTGCCCGTCGTCGCCGTGGCTGCCGGCGGGGCGGCCGACGGATCCGAGCTCGTCCACTTCGACCTGTTCGGGATGATGCCGGCGGGCCGCACGGGCGCCCACGCGAAGGTCTACGGGAACTTCTTCGAGTTCGCCGCCGGCGCGATCGGCGCCTTCGGCCGCGAGGTGCAGTCGGGTGCGTACCCGCAGCCGGAGCACGGCTACGGGATGAAGGAGGACGAGCTCGACCGGTTCCGCGACGAGCTCGCGAAGAGGTAGCCCGCGGGTGCTCGAAGGGAACCGGGGGCGCGGCGCCCGGCACCGCCGCCCGCGCCTGCCTCCCCCGCGTGTGGACGCGACTGCCGCGCCAGAGGAGTCGGACATGGACGAGCCCTACGGCTTCGACCCGATCTACCAGCGCCTGCTCGGATTCGACATCAACGGCGCCGAGGTCGGCGGGGTCAAGGTTGCCGGCGCCGAGCACGCGGTGCCGATGGCGGAGCTGCTGGACCTGACGGGCAAGGCCGCCGTCGTCACCGGCGGCGCCCGCGGCCTCGGCTTCGCCGTCGTCAACCGCCTGACCGAGGCCGGGGCGAGCGTGATGATCGTCGACGTCGCCGTCGAGTTCGCGAAGGCGGCCGCCGAGTACTTCACGGGCAAGGGCCGGGACGGCGCGGCCCGGCCCGACCGAGGTCCTCCCCGCCGGGCGGCAGCCCGGAGCGGACTGGCACGGCGTTGTGCGGATCGGCCAGGCGGTCGATCCGCGGCGGGCCGTCGGTCAGCCGACGGCGCACCTGGCGCATCGGCCGGCGATCGTGAGGTGGGACAGGTTGACGCGGAAGCCCCGCTCGGAGGCGAGCGAGCCGGTCAGGCGGGCGGCCTCGTCGGCCCCGATCTCCCAGGTGGCGCCGCAGACCTCGCACCGCAGGTGGCCGTGCTCGGCGGCCGGGAGCACGTGGAACTCCTCGCGTCCGTCGGCGCCGTGCGAGTGCCGGATGAGACCGATCTCCTCAAGCACGTCAAGGGTCCGGTAGACGGTGGAGGCGGTGGTGTCCGGATCGCGGGCGCGGCAGCCCTCGACGAGCTCGGCGCCCGTGACGTGGCCCTCCGTCGCCAGGATCACCCCCACGAGCACGCGCCGCTGCGGCGTCCAGCGCAGGCCGTGGGCGCGGAGCTCGTCGCGGGCCCGGTCGAGGGCCTCGGGCCGGGACTGGTCGGGTGCCATGTCGCGGCGGATCGTACATCCGCCGGGCGTGCGTCGCGCCGCGAGCCCCGCCGCCGCAGGAGTCAAACGCCACCGTGTGCAACAACCACGGCTCGATGGTAGGCTCCGGGCCTCTCCACCCGTCCCAGGAGAACCCGCCATGGCGTCCCCGCTTCGCCGCCTCCTCGCCCCCAGCCCCGTGCGGAACCGGGTGCTCGCGGCCTACGGCTTCATCCTCGCCTTCAACGTCGTCGCGTGGGGCGTCGCCCTCGCGGCCTCGTCGGCCTACCCCATCCTCCTCCCGACCGCGTTCCTGGCCTACACGTTCGGGCTCCGGCACGCCGTTGACGCCGACCACATCGCGGCCATCGACAACTCGACCCGCAAGCTGATGCAGGACGGCCAGCGCCCGGTGGCGGTCGGCCTGTTCTTCTCGCTGGGGCACTCCACCGTCGTGGTCGCGCTCAGCGTGGTCGTCGCCATCTCCGCGGGAATCGTGAGCGCCATCCCCGAGGCGCAGCGGATCGGCGGGCTCATCGGCACCGCCGTGTCGGGCACGTTCCTGATCCTCATCGGGGTCATCAACCTCGTGGTGCTCCTCGACATCTACCGGATGTTCCGCACGGTGTCGGCCGGCGGCGAGTACGACGAGGAGAGCCTCGAGGACTACCTAGCCAACCGCGGCCTGCTGGCCAGGGTGCTTCGCCCGGCCCTGCGGCTGATCCGGAAGAGCTGGCACATGTACCCGCTCGGCTTCCTGTTCGGCCTGGGGTTCGACACGGCGTCGGAGGTGGCGCTGCTGGGCCTCGCCGCGACCTCGGGCGCCGGGGGCATGCCGATCCCGCTCATCCTGCTGCTGCCGGCGCTGTTCGCGGCCGGCATGTCCACGATCGACACCACCGACGGCGTGATGATGCTCGGCGCCTATGGCTGGGCCTACGTGAAGCCCATCCGCAAGCTCTACTACAACCTGAACATCACGCTCGTCTCCGTGATCATCGCCTTCGTCATCGGCGGCATCGAGATCCTCAGCATCGTCGCGGGCCAGCTCGGGCTCACCGGGGGCTTCTGGGACTTCGTGACCGGAGTGGACTTCGGCTTCGTCGGCATCGGGATC
>JAKAMV010000418.1 GCA_021812735.1 Chloroflexota bacterium
GATGAAGCCGATGAACGCATGGCTCACGCTCTTCCGGAAGAGCGTGACCTCCTGGCGGCGCGCCGGCGGCACGAGCTCCATCCCGAAGTTCAGGATCTTGTCCCGGTCGATCGCCATGAAGACGCCCAGGCTGATGACGACGATCGTGTTGATGACGATAGAGATGCTCGCGGTGACGCCGCCGAGGGCCTGGAGCGCGAAGTCGGCCAGCCCCTTGAGGACGTTGGTCACCAGGGTCTGGAACACGTCCTTCACGTTCACGCTCCAGCCCATGCCGTTCACCCATGCCTGGATCTGGTCGAGGTAGTGGGGCGGGTTCGCCCCGAGCACGGCGATCTGCTCGACGAGGCCGATCAGGGACGAGACGATCGAGGCGAGCACGGCGACGACGATGCCAGCGATCAGCAGGACGACGGGGATCACGATGAGCACCACCGAGATCGCGCGGGGCATCTTGGGGACGCGGCGCTGGATCCAGTCCACCGGCGGCGTGACGAGAAACGCGATGAACCACGCGAAGAAGAAGATGAGGATGATCTCGAAGTAGTCCTGGAAGTAGCTCGCGAGGAAGCCCAGGACGATGAAGAGCGTCGCGATGGTCGCCAGGACCAGCAGCGCCCGGACCCATTCGCGGTCGCGGTCGAGCAAGGAGCGCAAGGTCTCGGCACGAGAAGGCTCGCGCGCGGGAGCGGGCGAAGGCTCGCCCGCCGGAGCGGGCGCGGTGGCGGGGGCGGGTTCGGTGTCCGTCATCGGACCGCCCGTCGGGTCCGTGTCACGCCGGCCGTGCGCATCCCGGGACCTCCCTCACCTCGCCGCCGCCGCGCGGGCGACGTCCGCGGCGATGATGCACCACCGAGGGGGCAGTAGGAAGGGCGCCGGATACCATGGCGCGATGGGTCCTGCCGACAGGACGTGAGCGTGGACATCCCGCTCGGCGTGCTGTGCGTGGTGACCGGCGTGGCCGGGTCGGGCAAGAGCTCGCTGATCCACGGCTCGATGCCGAAGGATGCGGGCGTGGTCTCGATCGACCAGGCGCCGATCCGCGGCTCGCGGCGCAGCAACCCGGCGACGTACACCGGGCTCCCGGACCCGATCCGGACGGCATTCGCCAGGGCGAACGGGGTCAAGCCCGCGTTGTTCAGCGCGAACTCCGAGGGTGCCTGCCCCAACTGCAACGGCAACGGCGTGATCTACACCGAGCTCGGGTTCATGGACACCGTGGAGTCGGTGTGCGAGGAATGCGACGGCAAGCGGTTCGACGCCAGCGTGCTCGAGTACAGGCTCGCCGGGCGGGACATCAGCGAGGTGCTCGCGATGTCGGTCAGCGAGGCGCTCGCGTTCCTCAGCGACGGCGAGGCGAAGACCCCTGCGGCGCGCGCGATCCTGGGCCGGATGGCGGACGTCGGCCTTGGGTACCTGCGCCTCGGCCAGCCGCTCACCACACTCTCCGGCGGCGAGCGCCAGCGCCTGAAGCTGGCCATCCAGATGGGGGCCGACGGCGGCATCTACGTGCTCGACGAGCCCACCTCGGGCCTGCATCTCGCGGACGTCGAGCACCTGCTCCAACTGCTCGACCGGCTGGTCGACGGGGGCCGGTCGGTGATCGTCATCGAGCACCACCTCGCGGTGATGGCGCACGCCGACTGGATCATCGACCTCGGCCCCGGCGCCGGGCACGATGGCGGGCGGGTCGTCTTCGCCGGCCTGCCCGCGGACCTGGTCGCCGCGCGTAGCACGCTCACCGGCCAGCACCTCGCCGACTACGTCGGCTGACTGACCGCACCTGCGGCGCGTCGCCGCGCCGCGCCTGGGCATCAGACATCCGGTCGTGGGCCGCCTCGATGCCCAGGATCGGTGCCGGGCGGTCGCGCCGCCCTGGGCGATGCTTGCCGCGCTGAGTCGAACGCGTCATCAGCGTCCTTGCGCGCTCCACTCTTGCGCCGCTGGGTGCCATGACAGTCCCGCGACGCCGAAGTACACCGGTTCGAGAAAGCGACGAACCGAGGACGCAGCCTCGCCTGGCGTCGGCTCGGGGAGGTCGAGCTCGGCCCGCCACACGCCGTAGGGTCGGGTCCAGGACTCGGGAGGGACTTCAATGATCGGTGGCCACGAATGCGTCCCTCGGCGCTCGAACATGGCGATGCACGCGATCGCCAGCGTGTCGGATCGGAACGTGAATCGGTGGACGAACCAGACAAGATCGACAAGGTCGCGAGCCCGGGTGTTCTCGACATCCCGCGGCAGGGTCAGAGCGTGGAGCTTCTCGGCGAAGTGCTGGTTGACGGGATAGATGGGGAACCGTGACCGCCGGAAGCCGAGCCGCTCGACAACCGGATCGGAGAAGTGGGACTCGAAGTCGCCGAAGACGACGTCCGCAGCACTGATATCGACCTTGAAGCGGACGAGTTCGGTGCCCGCGAGGCGTGCGACGACGACGAACCGAATGCCGCCGCCGGGCGGACCCTCCAACGGTGCCGGGTACGTTGCGACCTCGTAGCTGAAGTCGTCGCCGAGATCGACCTCGAAGCCAGATGCGAGGAGCTCGGGAGCCGTCTCGATCGCGGCATTGATCTTGAGGTCGAGGTCCTCGGTGAACCGGGCTTCGTCGGGCCGGCGGAGCTGGTTCGCGTAGCCGCCTTTCACGACCCACTGTCCCGGCGCGGCTTCGAGAAGCCGGACGAGGAGGCGGTCGATCGCCAGCACGAGGTGGATGCGGCGCGGGACGACGCCGGCCTCTCGAGCGGCGTTGGTCATCCGAACCAAGAGGCTGGCCCTTCGACCGGCGGGCGTCCCGCCCGTCGCCTTCGTCACAGCCCGGCGCCCGCGAACGGTGCGTGTCGCCGCAGCTCGGCGAAGTCGTTGCGGGTAAGCATCGCCCGCTCACGCGCATCGCGGGCAGCGGAGACAAGCTGGTCGGGGTCGGCGCCTTCCCGGGCGGCGTCGAGGAGGGCCCGACGCGCGGTGCTGACCCACAGACCGTCCCGAAGGGTCCGGTCCGTCAACGCGCCGTGACGCGAGCGGTGGAGCGTGACGCCCGGACGCGACCTGAGTCGCGACTTCTCTGGGATGGTGAAGTGGATGGTCGTCGGGATGATGTCGGTCAACCCGAGCAGGGTCAGTGCCGTGTCGTGGCTGAAGGTCCCGAACGGGGCGAGGGCCTGGAGGGCGTAGAGCTCATCGTCGGGGCCGAACGGCCAATGCGGCAGGCGGTATAGCCCGTGGGCGATCCGCTCCGCGGAGCCGTGCTGAGCACGCCAGGACAGGGCCCGTCGGCTGATCCCGTGCTCAGCAGCCTGCTCGCTCGTGAAGTAGCCGTGCTGGGCCGCCGCCGTCGCGAGGAGATCTTCCCAGGACATGCGCCAATGTTACGTAATCCGTAACAATGGGGCAAGTGGCTCCGGCGGTAGGATTCGAACCTACGGCCAAGCGGTTAACAGCCGCCCGCTCTACCACTGAGCTACGCCGGAGCGAGGGTCGCGTCGCGACGCCGGGGTCCCGCGCCGCGGGACCGGCGAGAGGATAGCATCCCCGCCGAGCGGGCGCCGCAGGCGCACGCGTCGGCCCTCCTCCCGGCGCAGGGGGGCCTCCGAGGGCAGGGGCCGTCACCCGCGAGGGCCGGCCGCCGTCCGCGTCGGCGGTCGATCCGTCGTCAGCCGAGCGTGACGATCAGCGCGAGCATCACCCCGGCGACGACGGCGACGACGATCTCCAGCCGGAACAGGGTGGGCCAGATCTCCAGGCGCAGCACGCCGTCCGCGTACTGGCCGATCCGGGCGCGCGTCTCCGCGAGCGGGGCGATCCAGTCCTTCCCGGACGCCAGGTCCAGGCGCGCCCGACCCATGGCGATGAGCGCCTCGGCGCGCAGCCGCTCCTCCTCGTCGGTGAGGGCGGCGGCCGCGGCCGCGAGGGGCCGGGGGTCGATCCGGGCGCCGCCGGTGAAGTCGACGAAGGCGCGCTGGTAGAGCGACTCGAACCGGTCCCACGGGCCGGTGGCGGGGAGCCCGGCGGCGATCTTCCGCGCAGCGTCCACGTCGCCGACCATGAGCAGCGGCTCGACGCGGGCCAGCCGCTGGAGCGGCGGTGCGTCGCTGCGCACGGGGTTGGCCTCCAACCAGTCGCGGGCCTGCTCGGGCGACGCGGGGGGCCTGGCACCGGTGACCTCCCGCCAGCGGAGCGCGTCCCACCGGCCGATCCACGCGAACGTCTCCAGCGCGGCGCGGTCGCGTCCGCGCACGAGGAACGGCAGGAGGAGGCAGGCGACGACGGCGAAGCTGGCGACGGCGGCCGGTGCCCAGAGGAGGAGCGGGAGGTCGAGCGCCGGCTGACGCGCGAGGATGATGATCGCGAAGCCGGCGATCCCGCCCGCCGTGTTCGCGATGAGGAGCGAGGTCCGGAAGGCGCGACGGAAGGCGCTCGCGAGGGCCCCGATCCGGCGGTTCTCGGGGATCGAGACGACGACCGGCGGGCGCTTCTCTCTGCCTCGGCTGAAGGGGCGCGGCGTGCCCTGCGGCCCGCTCATGCCGGCACGCTCGATCCGCTGCTGGCGTCCGACACGGCCGGGACGTCCGACTCGACCGGGACGTCCTCCCGGTTCCCCCACTCCTCCCACGATCCGGCGTAGCTGGACACGCCTTCGAGCCCTGCGAGCTCGTGGAGGACGAACCATGCCAGCGCCGCCCGGACGCCACCCTGGCAGTACACCGCGCGGACCTCGGCCGGGTCGACGCCCGAGCCCCGGACGAGCGCGAGTGCCTCGGGGACCGGTCGGAGCGTGTTGTCCGGTCGGAGGAAGTCGGAGAAGAGCCGGTTGCGCGCGCCCGGGATGCGGCCTCCGCGGCGAGCGCCGCGGTCGTCCCGGCCGACGAACTCGTCGGCGGTGCGGACGTCGAGGAGCCGCGTGGGGCCGCCCGGCGCGGACGCCTCGGCGCTCCACGCCAGGACCTGGTCGGCCGTCGTGATGAGCGATGGGTCGAGGGCGCCGAGCCGGATGGGGTGCGAGGGTGTGGCGGCCGGGGCGGCGCCGGGGTCGCCGGCTCCTCGCCCGCGGGCAGCCGGCCGCGGATCCGCGTCCCTGCCGCTGCCGACCGTCGCGACCGGTTGCGCCACGTCCGCGCCGCCGGGGCCGCGTCGGCGCGGTCGCGGGTCCGCGTCCGTCACCGGCCCGCCCTCTGCGACCCACGCGGTCAGGCCTCCGTCGAGGACGTGCACGCGGCCGGCCGGGTAGCGATACAGGCGGAGCAGCCAGTAGCCGCGGATGGCCTGGCGGTTCTGGCCCACGTCGTCGTACAGGACGATCCGGGGGGCGCGATCCGCGGGTGTCGACGCGCCGGGCCTGTCGCTGGCCGCGGGTGCCGCCCGGGATGCCGACGACGCCTCGCTTCCAGCCGGCGTGGCCGCCGCCGGGCCGTCGCGCGTGCCCACGACGGCGTCCGGGGCCAGCTCCCCCACCCCCCAGCGTGTGAGGACCGCCTCCACGTGCTCCCGCGCGGGCAGCAGCCACTCCCGGTCGGAATCGCCGGTCGCTGGGTGGCGGCCGCGGAGCGCCAGCTCGCGGTGGAGGTCACCGTAGGCGGCGCGCGGGAGGTGGCGCCGGTTGTAGACACGGCGGGTCGGCGAGACCTGGACGAGGACCAGATCCGGGTCGTCGAGGTGCTCGAGCAGCCAGCCGGCGGCGATGAGCGGCCCCGGCCGGTGGCCGGCGTCCGGGCCGGAAGCGGGCCGTGTGGGGTCGATGGGGACCGGTCGGGAGCGGGTCGGAGGGGTCACGAGGGCCATCGTACCCGGGTGGATCATCCGTCCGCCGCCCGGCCCCGGACGGCGGCTCGCGCTCCCGGGCCTCCGGTGGGGACGCGCCGGGTCGAGCGGGTCGGGGGGTTCGGGCGTCGAGCAGTCGTGACGTCACCCGCGGTCGATCAAGCGTCGATCGGCCGGCGGCATCCTGTCGTCGATGAGTGGCCGGGAGCGCAGCGTCGATCGAGGAGCGGGCCGCGGCCGTGCCGTCGCGGCCGGTCTCGCCCGGGAGCTGCGCGACGCGCGTCTCGACCGTGGGTTGAGCCAGGAGGCCGTCGGGCGGGCTGTCGGGTTGTCCGGCGCGCAGGTCAGTCGGATCGAGCGAGGCCTCGTGTCCGGGATGTCGATCGAGCAGATGAGCCGCCTGCTCGCGGTCGTCGGCCTCGAGCTGTCGGCGCGGGCGTACCCGTCGGGGCCCCCGCTCCGGGATGCGGCCCACGTCGCCCTGCTCGGCAGGCTCCGGGCTCGGCTGCATCGGTCGCTCGGGTGGCGGACGGAGGTGCCTCTCGCGAAGGCCGGCGACCCTCGCGCCTGGGACGCCGTGATCCGCGGAGCAGGATGGCGCGTCGGGGTGGAGGCCGAGACCCGGCCTCGGGACGCGCAGGCCCTCATCCGGCGGATCTCCCTCAAGGCCCGTGACGACCGCGTCGACCTGGTGCTGCTGGTGCTGGCGGACACACGCAACGACCACGAGTTCGTCCGCGCCGCGTGCGAGGTCCTTGCATCGAGGTTCCCGACGAGCGGGGCCCTGGTGCTGGGGCGCCTGGGCCTGGGCCTCCGGCCCGAGGGCGACGCGCTCATCCTGCTGTGAAGCCCTGGGCCGGGGGGACGCCCTGAGTCGGGGACGCCCCGGGCCGGGGGGCCGCCCTGGGCCGGGGGGACGCCCTGAGTCGGGGACGCCCCGGGCCGGGGGGCCGCTCTGGGCCGGGGGGACGCCCTGAGTCGGGGACGCCCCGGGCCGGGGGGCCGCCCTGGGCCGGGCCGCCTTACGCCACGCGCAAGGACGCGACGGGAGCTGCCCGCGGCCCCCTCCACGAGCGTCCGGATCTTGCGTCACATGTAAGGAATCGACGCGACACCGCTCCAAGACGCCGCCGAAGGGCCCCTGATAGCGTCGATCGGCGCTCTCCGGCCCGGCCGGCATGCCTGAGGCGTCGCGTTCATGCGTCTGATGCAAGACGAGGTCGAGGCCTTGCATCACATGCAGGGCCTCGACGTGGCGGGCCCTTTGGCATCGCCGCTCCCCGTCCGCCGAAGGCGGCCCGCGGCCGGCCCGGCCGCGACAGAAGAGGCGGCCTCCGGGCGACTGCATGGCGCCCCGAGGCCGGGCCGTTCGAGTATCGCGGGACGAGCCGCCCGCTCCCCGTGTCGCCCAGTCTCCGGGACCCGCGACGGCTCGGGCTTCGGGCTCGGGCACGGGGCCTCGGGCGGGACCCGATCTCAGGCTTCGGGCGCGGCCTCCGTGCCGACGGTCGCCGACGCGGGCTCGTCCGTAGCGACCGGGGCCGCATTCGCGGCCTCGTCGGTTTCCATCACGAGCCCCGGCGCGGCATCCGCATCGGCCCAGTCGGCCTGCGGCCCGAAGCGCTGCTGCACCTGACTCCGGACCTCCGCGAGACCGGCCTCGAGGCGCGCCTGGAGCGCCTCCGTGTCGCCGGCCCTCAGGTCCCCCTCGACCCCGTCGAGGGCAGCGCGGATCTCGGGGTTGCGGGACGCGTAGACGTACGCTGCGGCCGCGAGGGCAACCCCCGCTGCGACTCCGACGACGAACTTCATGGCGACCTCCCAATGCGGCCCGTTTCGATGGTGATCGGCAGGTCGGACCTGGCTCGCAGGTGGAACCGGACGCCGTAGACCAGGCCCGACTCGGGATCCAGGCGCGGCGAGACGGTGAGGCGCCACTCGCCGCCGTCCCGGAGGATCCAGCGCGCCAGGGGGCGCCCGCCGCGGAACGTCGCGTCGAGGACCGCGAAGCCGTCCGCCGGCATGTCCAGCATCGCCTCGCGGGCTGGCAGCCCGACGGCGTGCTGGCCGTACGCCGCGACGAACGCGGGGTTCCCGTGCACGACGACGTGCCCGGCCCCGCTGCAGATGCCGGCAGGCCGGCAGCGCGCCGGGTCCGCCGGCCGGCCCCGCTTCCCGCCCGCCGGCGTGCACCGCGCCCCGTGCGTCGCCTGGCGCTGCGCACCGTCGGCTGGCTCGCCTTGCGCGGCACCCGGGTCCCGGGCCACCCGGTCCGCGGGCTGGTCGCGCACGGCGCCTGGGTCGCGAACCCCGTCCGTGGGCTGGCCGCGCTCGGTGCCGGGGGCGTTTGCCGCCCGGTCCCCCGCGCCCGTCACTCCAGGTAGTCCTTGAGCTTCCGGCTCCGGCTCGGGTGGCGCAGCTTG